>JASHSN010000504.1 GCA_030038695.1 Nitrososphaeraceae archaeon | reverse complement strand
ACACAGAGTAAATTGTAAACGAATACCACGATACAGAGCTAGACATTGGATTGTTGAAAGAACCCACTCTTGGATGAATAGGTTTAGACGATTATTGATACGATGGGAGAAAAAAGTAGAAAACTACATAGCTATGTTGCATTTTGCTTGTACATGTATTACATTCAGAGCAGCAGGACTTTTCGCATAGGTTCTTAGTCCTAAACGTGCTAATTTCCAGTACATTTCTATTAGTAAATGTGGAGAATCAAAATCTATATGCATTAACTTCAGGAGATCGGTATACTAGTGGATTCTCACATGGAGAACACCAAGCAGCAATAGACTTTCAAAATAACATCCCTTTTAACCCGTTATGTGTTGAACACACCACTTATTACTGTGCCGGATATCTTAAGGGAAATAACGCTGCATGGAAGGCTAACGGACAGACATCAGATCCCAATTCTCCAGCTTCCAATTCTACTAGTCCATCGTCTCCTGCTTCAAATACTAATACAACAGCCACTAAGCCTCATGCTATTATTTCACAGTCCAGAGACATTGCGCCATTCATTATATTTGTCATCCTTGTGTTGATTATTGCTGCAATAGTACGAAAATTCAAAGGTAGAAGGGGAAAGCATAAAGAAAGACATCCGTTTCCTGATTCTGTGAAAGAAAAGGTTCTAGAAAAGCAACATCATAGACGTGCTGATTGTAATTTGAACGTGGTTGATTGGCATCATAGAAATGGTGATAGGTCAGATAACAGAGAATCAAATTGTGTAGCATTATGTCCGAACTGTCATGCAATTAAAACCCGTAGACATTCTATCCTGTCATGAGGAAGTTCTTACATCTGTTCCACAAAGAGGTTGAATTTGTTCTACCTGTCTCCTGTTATGGGGTGTCGCCACTATTATCACCATCGTTGTCGCTATTATCACCCTCGTCGCTATTAATATCTCCGCCGTTAAGGGTGGGTATGTGTGTAACAAAATACCCAAAAATTGCAGGTAGCGGTGCCACTGGTGGTAATACAGTACATGTACCAAAAAAAGGCGGGCTGATAGCGCACCCATTTAATCCTACGGATGGACTATGAAAACTAAACACAACCGGACTATGCGCCGGTCCAACAGATGCTCTAACATATCCGGTTTCAGCACTAGGAGGGAAGATTCTTCCCGCCGTTTTCCAGTAGATTTCAGTTGGGCTTGCCAGCTTGGGCTCAAAAATCCATCTTCCTGCAGACAAACCCCATGTAACATGAGAAAAGCAGCAAATAGTTGTACGAGCCGTAGCTGTAATAATTGCCAATGCTTTTTCAGTCGTTGCTGGAACCAGAAACATCATTCCTACAAGTATGAACATAACCGATAATACGGTGTTCTGTCTCTTATAATCCATTATCAATATACAACAACTCACACTTATTTGCAGTACTTCACAACGACTGCTAAAAGCATGGTAGAACCGTGTCGATATAATTGAACTATAATAGATTTATTGTGAAGATTATTTGATGTAACTTGGTACGGTTTCGTTGCTGGTCCAGCATATAAAAAAACGTGTTGTAGCATGCCCTCGCACAAAAATGGGGGATGTGCTGCCGATTTTGTTTTGTTGTTTCGAAACGATGATTGTGCTGTTATTTCGAACTACGTCATTTTGTGTTGTATCACGTTTGACGACTAGCTGATTTACGCAGTATTGGTAGCTAGATCAGCGCTTCGGCGTAGCAGTTCAAAGCAGTGTGCTTTTACGTTATTTAGCTATAGATTACGTAGTATCACACAACAAAGATGATCTACAACATAGGAGAAAGACCATTTCAACATCCGCCTCAAAAACATGCCCATGAAAAAGCCAGCAACACCACTACCAGCAAAGGGAATTATGCTAGACAACAAAGGTTCACTACTCATCTGCTTTCCTCCGCTCCTCAGGATGTTGTGAAATATACTCTGAGTGAAGAAAGGCTATGATCCTCTTACCCAGCCACGATCTAGGAACAATGATTTTCGCAGAGTTACCAAATTCACTCGCTATTGCTGTTATCTCTGATATATGACGTGTGGAACGTCTTTTCACTTTTGGGCTCCTATCACTTTTCATTATACATTCGTATAATCATCCTTAGCTATATACTTTCCGGCTCATCGTACGAGTCCGGTTATATAGGCGTATAATGGTAGTATTTTGCTTTTATGGTATGATCATCTATCTTCCAAACTAAAAGAGGGATATCCCGTACAATTGGAGCGGAAGTTTGGAAACAGGGAAGGAAATACATTCGTGATGTCATAAGTCTCAAATTATTACCGACAGTCTTTCAACAAGACAGTAGATACTATTACTGACAACTCTAGTCGAAATCCCATTGTTATATCCAACAGAAGAAATTTCTATAATTAGAATCTCATATATGGTTTGTTAACAATCAGATTGATATGAAGGCTCATAGAATTGTTAATCTAAATGAACCGTTACAAGTTCAAGAACTTCAAACACCAACACCGAAAGGAACACAGGTTTTAGTCAAGGTACATTCTGAGGGCGTGTGTCATAGGGATGTCCATGTGTGGAAGGGTGGGGATAGATCAGGTTCGCCACAGGAGAAAGGAAAACCGACATGAAGGACAAAATCGCATTAGAAGAGCACGTTGAGTCGACAGGGGTGGACGTGACAGGAGAACACGTAGGGATGGATGAAGCTTATTTCAAGGATGTGGAAGTTCGGCTGCAAGAATACAAATTACGTCTGGAGGACATGGACGCAACCGGGATCGAGACGACAATTTTATCTCTCACTCAACCCGGTATCGAAGGGGTTGCCGACACGAAAAAGGCGGTCGACTTAGCCAAGAAGATGAACGACCACATTGCCAACTTCTTTGTGAAGGCCAACCCTGGTCGCTTTCTCGGCTTTGCTTGCGTCCCGCTGCAGGATCCAAATGCGGCGGCCAAAGAACTGGAGCGCGCAGTGAAGGACCTCGGCTTCAAAGGCGCACTCGTCAACGGCTACACCAACATCGGCGATGAGAATACAGCGCGATATCTCGACGAACCTCCTGTCCTGGATTTCTGGGAAAAGGTCGCCGAACTCGACGTTCCCGTATATCTTCACCCTCGGATCCCACTGCCGAATCAGCAGCGCATATACAAGGGCTACGAGGGATTGCTCGGCTCCGCGTGGGGTTTCGGTGTCGAAACAGCGATGCATGCCGTTCGACTCCATCCTAAGCGGGCTGTTTGACCGTTTCCCCAAAGTGAACGTGATTCTGGGCCACCTTGGAGAAGGGCTGCCGTTCACGCTGCCGCGGATTGAACATCGCCTACGCCACCAGGCTCCGGGCACGCATGGTCCCCACAAGAAGCCGCCTATGCACTACCTGCTTAACAACTTCTATCTCAC
>JASHSN010000503.1 GCA_030038695.1 Nitrososphaeraceae archaeon | reverse complement strand
TCCATTAGTTTGATCACTTACCGGAGGAGCATTAACTTGATTGCCTACAGGATTATTTCCATTTCCATTTCCATTTCCATTAGTTTGATCACTTACCGGAGGAGCATTAACTTGATTGCCTACAGGATGATTTCCATTTCCATTTCCATTAGTTTGATCACTTACCGGAGGAGCATTAACTTGATCACTCAGCGGAGGACCGTTAAGACCATAATTCTCATAGCCTCCGATATTCGTTGGCATATCTTCAATACTTCTATGGCCATGATGATGTCTAGCGGCATATACAGAAGTTATCAGCGTGGTTGATGTTAAGAGGATTAGTGCTACTGTAGCTGCTGTTATTGTGACACAGATAGTCGACGTTCTTCTGATTCTATACATGTGTTGACTTGTAGCAATATCCTTTATACGGCCTTGGTTAAACTTCCTTATGAGTAAGTTTTATTTATTCTCTATCGGTTTTTTGTGAATAGCTCTTATATGACATAATGAGATCAGCAGCGTAGTTCCAGCTGATCTTCATATGGCACCATCATATTCAACCTAGCTGATATAGTAAAGAAACAAAAAGCGGGGGACATGTGATATAGAATTGTCACGAGGCTCTGCCCAGTCACATTATTTGGAAAGAAGATTAACGACCAAGCCCCTATGCAATTTCCATATCAGTCAGCATCTGCTTCGTCTTCTTCGAAACTATTAATGCTAGCAGACTGCCGTTGTTACAGAACAAGGCAGATCAGGTCAACCAGCCTCTGAATCAAACTGTTATGACGTCTATTCGTCATCCTCTGAACCAAATTCTGACAACTTGTCGCCGTTATGAAAAAGAAGATGTTTTAATTAACCAATCAATCTATCATGCTTCGATCCCCGCACTATTGTAATAAATCACTAGATATGAGTTGTTGTTTTCACTTAGATAATTGTACCACAGTAGTAGGATACTCCTCCATACAATACTTATGGAAATATATGGAAACCATGCGTAAAAATGAAAATCTTTGTTAGATATGAGGAAATAGTTCCAATGGGGGACATCTTCATTTAGTGATGTGTACTAAAAATTTCAGACCTTGCGCCGGATTATTGATACTCGTAGGCCGCTAAATCTTATAAACAGGAAGCGTTACCTAAAATTGTCGGGGAAGTTTTAACATCCGCGTACATTCCATTCCACAATGTGTCATCAGCAGCAAATTACCCACAATCCCCGACTCAAGTAAATACTACCTGTATGACCACAAGCATTATTTCAAATCTTCGTGACTCCACCGCACAGATCCTGACCCCTGCCTCATTTACGAGAGTGGAAATTTTGAGTTGAATTGCCATGGCACCCTTTTCATCAACCTTACCATGCGATCAGGTTAGATGTAATCTGACAGATCTTCAAATTTTATTTTCTCGCCTGTCATTTTTTCAACCGATATCAGGTCGCTAATAAGTTTGGCATTTTTTTTAATAATCTGATATTCGACTTGTTCTGGAACACTCCTTTAATGCTCATAAGACAAGATGATAGACTCAACTATAAATTGAAGTTGTTAGATCATATAGGAAGAAACACTCAAAGCCCGCTTTTCATGAAACAAGAACATGTCACGATGTGCGCTTTGCAAAGGCAGAAAAGTGTGTTCGTTCAAATATATCAAGATAGGAGGTCAGGTTTACCAACGTGATACTGGCAGTATATTTGATGATGAGTATGATTTCGAAGGAGCAAGTTGTCATGACTGTGGTGTGCTGCTTGGTAATACTCATCATATCGAGTGCGATGATGAACGTTGTCCGAAAGATGGAAAACAACTTCTTAGTTGTGGTCATCTTATAGGTGTAAAATTTTACAGAAGACTTACAGACAGCAAAGGCGTCGAGTCTAATGTGTCTATAAATCCACTTATCGCTGAAAAACTCAGACATATCCCCGGCAAAGTGAAATTTCGATATGATCGTTGGCTAAAACATTCTATTTCTAGTTATTTGGAATATGAAGGTAAGCACAAGCTCAAAGGTGATGACGAACCTGATTATAAGCATTATGTGATAGTATTGAGAAACGTTCTAGATCGCATGAGAGATGAGGAAGGTGATGTTATGCTTTCAAACGAGCAGGTTTTTTGTATTTGGTGGCTGATGGACGGTCATGTACACACGAAAGTAGAACCCAGAAGGGCAGCGATGTATTTGGAGATCATTAATAAAAACTGGCGTCCGAGGTTACGACAATAAGTCGTGTGAAAAATGGATCTGGGCGGACTAGGTTGTATTTAAACTTCAAAAGGATTTGGCAGGTATCATCATTTCTGAACGATATCCACGAACAAAGGAAGAACGAATATCAACGCTCGTAACTGTAATAGTCCCATAAAGCGGTAAAGGTTCAAAGAGTTACGAATTGGAAATGGTGAAAACAGAGCACAGAACTTAACCAGGATTTGCAAAGAGGAAGTGATGGATTTATGGCATTCTCTCATACAGATGTCTCTTGAGCTTGGTATGACACTAAATGAAATTTTGAATGAGTATCTGAAAAAACATCAAATAAACAAAGAACGACAAATAAATGGCTATTGATGGGGGGATGGTGTCTCGGGAAGGTTTTTGACATCCATCTCTCTGCTCGAGACAGCTCTTTTTGAGCTACGAGTTTATCATGAGGGATCCTTGATTTAAAAATTGTGATTTGGAAAGAAAAAATGGAATCAGGTCAGCAACTATTTGGTTGTACCACAGTGTGACCGTTGCAGACAATGTCAATGTCCTTGTATGACCAATGCAGACAATGGTACCACCGGCACCGCTTGTCAAGGTGTAGCCACCGCCTGGCGAACATGTGAGATGGCCCGTTGATTGGGC
>JASHSN010000502.1 GCA_030038695.1 Nitrososphaeraceae archaeon | reverse complement strand
ACAATCATCGTTAGCTTTATACTTTCCGGTTTGTCATACTACTTGATTTTATAATTATCATTCCATTTTGCTTCGTTTGAATCCTCACCCATCAGGTTAGCTATATCAAACATTTTCTTTTGTTTATACAATGTATGAGCACGTACCGCAAGAAAAGCAAAAAAAGAATAGAAAGAAACAGTCCTGGTCATGACTTGACAGTGTTCGGATAACATCCTGCGTGCCAGATATCATGGCCTTCAACAACAGAGTCTTGGTTCCATTTTATCTTTTGTCCGCATGCTTTACACGGTTGTGTTGAGGGAATATTGTATTGTTCCGTCTTTGTCGTCTCCATCTTTGTCGCCTCTGTTTTTCGGAGCAACGCACCACTAATTGTTAATGCTATCCCAACTACTATCATAATAATTGCCACTGCTATACCAGTATTAGCGGCAGCCAAATAAGACGTAGCATTGTTACAAGTGTTTGCTGTGTTACTATCTAATGATTGTGCCAATTGACCCGTAAGCTGGTTGCATTGTTGGATATTATTGCTTTGAACGTTTTGGATCCAACTAGATATTCCAAATATTATAATTCCTAATACAATCAGTATTATCCCGCCTGCAATGACTCCACTTCTCATTTCTTAACCAACCCATCACAAAAGTCCCAAAGGACTGTCGCCACCACTAACAATATTATAGCGTCGCTTTGCTTGTCGACACCAATAACAATAGTATAGGGATTAGATTGTTCATCTATAGAAAAGAGCCGTTTCATTACCAGATACACCATTCTCTCCACGCTAAGACCTCTCTAATAGGCATGCAGAACACTGACACCTCAGTTATTGAGACACTTTGGCGGGAAGCTGAAAGCCCAGTGTCCATTGCATCCATCATCGACGGGAAAAAATGCGACCTCTTCGACATGTAGCTGTTGTTCTGAAGAGAATGGGTATATTCGGTGACATGAGTGGTCAGAGCTATTAGGGTCGTCATGACAAGCCCATTGACTTATTTGCTGGACATGTGGTTTTTGAATATATGCCTCGCATACCTTATGTCCGTTTGAATCCCATTGCCAGACGCAATGCCAATTACCGTTGGAGTCGTATGCACCCCATCCGTCATCAGCTCTTACATGACCTCCCGAAGTAACAACCCCTGCAAAAAACAGAGCTGCAACCGCGGCCATTATTACATATTCAGGTTTTTGTAGTAGTTGTTGTTGTTTTTTGTTTTTGTAGTAGTATTCCTTAATCATACCAATATTACTTTCTATAAACTGCTTCTTATTCCAGGTAGGTGAGATTTCGTTGCAGTTACGTTGTAGTTACGTTGCAGTTACGTTGCAGTTTCGTTGAGCTTAGGTAGGCGTACTGTTATGAGCTGATAAAGATAGGGCAAAGCATTGTCACAAGGTCAAAACTAAAATCAAAACTAATCAATATTGCAAAAGCTGCATTGGTTATTCACCTAAAACACTACCAGCGGTCTTATCAGTATTTACACCTCTCCAAAAACCATTTGGTACACTAATCGAAGATATTCAAGCATTGGTGCAGGCTGTTCAAAAAGAAATCTAATTTTCTGGTTATAGTAATCTCGCGCCCTTGTCTATCTGAAGGTGCTCTTCCACCTTGATTTTTTTCCAGGTTCTTGTGATCTATTGTGGTGGCTTATCCATTAGTTTAAGAACTATATCTCTGCTTTTCATGGGTAGTACGTACTTAGGATCTATCTGCAAAGCTTTGTCATAACACTCTATAGAGAAAATATAAAGGGCATTACCTTTGTTATTCCATGCTTCAGCAAACCTAGGATCTATCTGCAAAGCTTTGTCATAACACTCTATAGCATTATTGTGTTTTCCTAACTTAGCAAGAGCAACACCTTTGTTATTCCATGCTTCAGCATCCTTAGGATCTATCTGCAAAGCTTTGTCAATGTACAATATTGCATCATTGTGTTTTCCTAAATTATTTAGAGCAAAACCTTTGTTATTCCATGCTTCAGCATCCTTAGGATCTATCTGCAAAGCTTTGTCAATGTACTCTATAGCGTCATTGTGTTTTCCTAACTTAGCAAGAGCAACACCTTTGTTATTCCATGCTGCAGCATACAGAGGATCTGTCTCCAAAGCTTTGTCATACCACTCTATAGAGTTTTCATATTCTTTTTTATAGAAAAACTCGTTCCCTATTAGGATATGTTCTTTTAGCAGCAATTCATTTTTGGAGATTTGTACTTCTCCAACTTTGATTTCCTGAATCTCTCTTCCTTCTTGCTTCTCTACCTTATTTATTTGCTCAATAACTTGAGCTGTCTGTTGTTTTGTTTCTGTCACCTTATGTAGTTCTCTAATTGTATCATTTGCGGTTTCGTAAGTTTGAGATGTCAGCGCTGTAGAAGAAGTTATTATACTTTTAAGCTGTTCAGATGAAACATTCTGTATATAAATATTATAGGTAATTCCGTTTATATCTTTAGCAGTAATATTCCCAATGCCTGAAATTCCAGCACCAATCACATCACCTTTAGTATACTGAACGCCAATCGATTGATTATTATTATCAACGGTTTTGTATTGCTGAAGATTTATTCCACATTGGGGACAGAAGTTTTCATTTCCTAAAGTAAGCTTTAGTCCACAACTGTGGCAAAACTTCATAACTTTTGTAGAGAATTCAGCTAAAGATATAGTTTTTTGTTAACTTTCATTGTTGATTGCTCTTTTTCATTGCCTGCAAGGTATCTATTCTTTTTGACTTTGAAAGTCAACGGCGACACCAAGTGTATGTTTACAGTTCCGTATAAATTCATGTACTTATGTCAAATCCATTCCAGCGGTATGAATTCGAAAGGGTTTTAATCATCAATGAATCATAGTATCATAGTACGTTAGCCCCGTAAAAAATGGGGGGATGTTCAAGAATTGGTGATTGCAGCTCAATCAAGCGCGTAATAATTTGGATTGGCTATAATTGTGGTAACTCAAACAATCACATTTTCAAAAGATGTGAATCGAAGCTACTTTAGCCAACTTTTTGTCTCCACTAACAGCTGTTGCCAATATAGGTAATGCCATGGCAAATTTTCAATTCAAAGTCTTCTTTGACCTGTTTATGGTGTAGGGAATACTATGAAAGTACCTACAACAAGTTACAATAAGTTTCTCGTAGATACATTAGTTCTGACTTAGCCTGCATAGACTAATTGTTGTATTTCCAGACATGGTTGACAAAATCATGTACCAACATGCCTGACACTTTTTGTCTTGTTTTAGTGTATCAATAGCGGTTGTTTTAAACATTTCATGAACTTCTCTGCTGGTGTCATTCCATTTATTCCACCGTGTTCTCTTTCATAGTTATATGAATTGACAAATGATTCGTATTTCTCTGCCCCATCTTTTTCATCTTTCAATTCTTCTATTTGTAGAAATTCAGCTATGACTATCTTGTTATACGCTTCTACTTTTCCCTGTTAATTACTCTTTCCAAGCGTAATTGTCGCATTCGGTTCCCCATAAAGTACATATGCAAGCCAGGATGCATCAGGCGCATTAGGTAATTTACGACAATACTGGCGACTCATTTTAACGGACTCCCCTAGTGAGTACCCATTTAATAAATTAGAATAGAATGCTTTGGCGAATTCGATAGCGACTTCATCAGTTACTGACCAAAGCGTGCCGACAAAAGCAGAGACTCCTGCTCCTATCATTCGCATGACCCAGCTTTGTATTCCAGTAAGAAAGATCTGCTGAGCACCGCTTTCGCATGCATTCATAAAAACTAGAGGATGAGCATTACCGAATCTTGTAGCTTCGCCGCTGATATCGATTGGTCTTATTTTTCCGTTACTCTCGAGCTCAATGATTGAATAGAGAGGATCTGCTTCTAGCCGTCCATGAGTACAAAAATGAATTAAATCAGACTTTCCATTCTTTAAGGTATACTTGAACTCTTCTTCGCTGGAATCAGTGGACACACGAAATCCAATTTCTCTTCCCTTATCCTCAATCCATTTCCGTTCTTCCAAAGAGAATCTTAATTTTGTATCTGCAGGCACTACTACTTTTACGTCCTCTAGACGATCCTTTATTTGCCTCTCCCTTCCAGTGATCCATCTAGACATGGCAAAACGCTCACATATAAAAGTGTCAGACTCCACTTCGCCATTATCTAATTTCCGATACGGTTTTACGATTTCCCAGGGGATCCATGGTTCCTCAGAAAGAATCTGAATACTTGTTATTTCATCCCTGATTTTCCAGTATTTATCCTTGAGGCTTTCAGTAAATAGAATGTCATATAGATATTCACCGTTACGCTGAACGGCTTCATTTATATCGTTCGTATGATCCTGAATGTCTTTAAACAAAACACGAAACTTTTCTTCTGGATCTCCTTCAAACTTAAATCCACCCATTTTTTCATAACTTGTTCCCTTTGAGTCGAGCATCATCTCGTACTCCTGTCCATTTCTCTTTATTATAATCAGAACATCGGCTTTGTTGGGTAAGCTTTTTAATGTTAATTGCTTACTATATTCTGTATAAATATCTCTAGTACTCGTAAAGTCTGCTAACTTGCTGAAGTTTACGACGTCAAGATACGCACTTTCTTCGAACCATGTATTTGTAAAGTCTGCCACACCCTCAAAGTTTCCTGCTATGAAATGAGCACTTCCCCTAAACACCGAATTAGCGAAACGTGCGACATCTTCGAAATTCATATTTACAAATTTAACATTATTGATGAAAGTAGCGTTGGAAAAATCAGTTTCTTTCGTAAATTTAACATCTGTAAATTTAACATTATTGATGAAAGTAGCGTTGGAAAAATCAGTTAAGCCGTCAAAACGCGTATTTGTAAAGTCTGTCTCTCCTTTGAACAACACCTTTTTAAAATCAGTTAAGCCGTCAAAACGCGTATTTGTAAAGTCTGCTCTCCAACTAAATTTTGCCCCAGAAAAGCTTGTGTTCATAAATCTAGAGTTAAGAAACGAGACTGGTCCACCAAATGTGGCATAATTAAAATATAAATCATTATCGAATCTTCTTTCGAAAATAATGATTTCCCCTACTAAGTTGAATCCTATACATAATAAAGGAGCATTTTCCTTTTTAGTTGCATCTAGTAAAGAGTAAAAAGAATTAATAATATCATATATATTCATCTTAGCATAATCTCTCCAATGAAACTTACAATATTCGGAACCTAGAACCTTATCCAGAGTGCATTGATATTGACTGTATTTTTTCCTACCGTAATCATAATAATTAATCTTCTTCTCGCTTCCATAGATGCACGTTTGCAATTCTTTTATAGAGGTAAATAGTAACCAGTATTTTAACTCTAAGGGCATTTTCGTATCGCTACCCTATGATTGTATGATCGTTGAATAATTATAAATATAAAGAAACAGATAGTTATAGTATTATTAATGGAAGAGAAGGAAGATAAAGGTGCAATACACATTGGCAGAGCGGGCGGTGATGTCATAGGAGTAGGAGTTAGCGGCAGCGGAAATATAATAGGATCTAATATTGCGACCGGAGATAATTATGGTTCTTCTAGCAGAAACGTGGCGGTTGACGAGGAAGTTTTTAAAAAAATCCCGTCAGCATATGCCGATGCATTAAAAGCTATTTGTGATAGAATCAATGCAGATATTGAAAAGCAACTAACAGTCGTAAATCAATCACGTATATTAAGATTGAATTCCTCTCTTGATGAAATGGCTGCGGAAATGACTCACATAGATTATGACACAGAATCTCGAATTAATCAAAAAGAAACTAGGAAAATAACTAGGCATATAATGACAATGCTTATGCGAGTGCTTGAACTAGTCGCTGACATTTCTCCGGTAACGGTGAAGTTCCTATCAGATTCGTCGGTGCTCCGTCCATTCTCCAAGTTGATAGGAATAGAAAACCTTGAGTATATACTTAAAGAATTCAGAATACAAGGTTAAGTAATGGCGAGTAAATAATGAATTTTACTCTGTCTGAACATCTTATCCAATAGCTGTATCAGCAACCTTTACGAATTCTTTTACTAAAAATATCTATCAAGAAATCTACTCTCTGCTACCGTATATTACTTCTGTAAACACACAAATCTCAGAAACTACTGTATGCCATACAGATAAGACAAAATGACAATATCTGAGTAAATCTTATTAATCAATGGAATACTCCAGTATTTGGAGAATGGAATTGTACGCTCAACTATCGAAGGGCATAACGATTTCAAGAGATTTAGTAGCAAGAAAAAATTGCAAAAGATTTGGTAATCCTTCACGACTTGTCTATGAATTTTATGGACAACCAACTATGTAACTAACACTATAAGTGATGAGGAGAGAAATAATTGTTGTTTAAGAATCCTTTCAAAAAAGATGATCCATTCTTAAAACACATTATGGATCACTACCAACTAAACCTACTATCAGTACCAAGAGAAAAGTCATCTTTGGGAGATGTTTATATTCGTGAAGGAGACACTAAACGCTTATCATTTCCAAGTCATATATCATCTTTTCTTGAACCACATTTTGAGTTGCCTCCCCCAACGATCGATGAAACCTTTGGCAATAATATTTCCGGTATTACTTCTAATGAAATAGATGCTAGCATAGGACTTGACTTTTTAGAGGGATTTCTTAATATACTAAGTATCGGCCGCCTTGGAACAAATATACGCACACATTTTGAGGAAAAGGGTGCAAGAAAAATAAGATTTAATTTTGCCGATACCACTCGTGACAGCATACAACCTGAACTACTTAGGAGCGAATTAGGTCGATATCATGTAAGGGAAGATAGCAATTTATCTACTGAAGAGGGACGACGATACTATATAGCTACAGGCCTAGCTAAGAGTCCTTCAATAAGCGTAATTGTAGAAGGCAACAATCAAAAGATACTAGAGGTTAACGCGCGAGCAGCAGGTATATCAAATTTCTCATCTGATGTGTCAATCCAAAAATCCGAAGAAGGAAAAATTACTTTTACTGACAAAAAGAGACTCGTATTTGGAGTTGAGCTGTTCGAATTAGAATATAATAAGACTACTAAACGTTTTAGAATGAAAATGGCAGAGGAAGTCTTCAAAATAAGAGGAGAAGATAAGGTCCATACCCGAGAAGTATTGAAGCCTTCATTTATCGGAGATCCTAAGGAGGGAGATATTTTTTTCGATATTGCTAAAAATTAAAGAATGGTACAAAATAGAGTTTCTATTCTATTCAAGTGGATCCTTCCCAATAAATAAAGTGAAAAGTTATTGTTCCTTCTGATACTAACCTAAAGAGCGCACTGCATGAACACGATTGGATTAAACAGTTTGGTAAGGCCAATGAACTTGATATATCTACTGACTCGAGTGTTGACGAAGTTATGTCTACATAGCAGACAGGTGAATATGACTTAATCCACTTTTCTACTCATGGAAAGAGTTCAAATGCTGACCCTCTACTGTCAAGTTTAGTACTTGATAATGGACAGGAGATAAGGGTTGAGGACATCAGTGGCAAGTCTATGAACTGGTCGGTGCTGCACTAATAAAATATCGCAAGTCATGAGACCCATCGTGGCTTGCCTGTTCAATTATATGCACAACCTAACGAACTGTTGTCAGTTGTGTTTGGTTCGAAATGATCCTACACATTCATGAATTTGCTAATATTATAAATGCTCTATCCTCCATCTTCCCAATCAAGCACAATATTTATCTCGTTTAGTAAGCGCTATTTCCATATTGGGTTGTCCATAGATTTTTTTGCAATCCTTACTGCTTCTCCTATTGTTATCCCTCTAGATATTTCATTCTATAGCTCCTGCGTAAATATCAATGCAGTCATCGCCTACAGACCTTAGCCATCATACTTTTGATAAATTTGTGAGCCAAATATAACTTTCTAACAAGTGGTACTTATTACTTACTATGTTTTCTTGAAAACCTTCGCATAATCATCAGTGAGGATGACAAATTCACTATTGGTTTGCCCGACTCTATTTATCCATCATTGTCGTCTGCCTAGTCATGGATTAAACGAATCACAATAAGGCGGACTTCAAGAGAGACATTACTAAATCCTTTCCCATCATGATGATTCATTCACATTGTTAATACTTATCGAGACTTTTCCTACTTTGGACAACAGGAGCATCACTACATATTTCCAATTACAGCCAAGTCCTTTCTCATCGAGATATTGAAATTATCTTGATCTAAAACATCCAAAATCCTACTAGTAGAATCGGTATCATAAAAAAAATGGCAGAGCAACACATAATACAACTGTGTGTGCAAAAATATGATTTTCTTATGTCAAAAGTTCCCAGGAGTTGTGTTAGCTAAAGTTAATCTCCTTCAATATCACTAGAAACAAATACAAAATATATTCAGGCTTCGAGTATTCATTCCAATTGATTCATGAGAGGATGTAAATGGTAAACAAGACGGAATTAGTAGAGGCTAAATAAGATATCAACTTCACAATAGTTACGATGATGACTAATGCTTTGCTTGATATATCACGTACGGACGAATTGGTTAGAATACAACCTTGGTAACAAGGACTATGTGCGCTGTTCTTTAATAAACTTAATATCAGAGATGTTTTTCTAGTGCTTTGTCGATCGAATGACCGACACTATTTTCTATATCTGAAATACCTATGTCTGTATCTTTTGGAGACTGTTTACGTCTGGAGGCTATTCCCTTGGCAGTCCATCGTTGTGTGTGCCTTTCACAATAATAAGAGTCATTCATAAGTGAAATATGGTTATAGCAATACGCGCAACCGCATACTTCACATACAGCATACGTTTTCTTATTTGAAGATCTCTTTTCATAAAATTCCTTTGGACAGAACATTATATCATCGATAATTACTTTTTCAGAAGCAGGCAGAATCTCTCTTCTATAGTGTGCCTCCTTTGACCTAATATTGATTGACCACTTGGGAACGTATATCAACGATGACTTTTTGATAACAACATTATCGTCTTCTGCATTTTTTTCTCTAACAACAGCTTCTAATGCCA
>JASHSN010000501.1 GCA_030038695.1 Nitrososphaeraceae archaeon | reverse complement strand
TTTCTGACTGACTCGTGTCCCATAGCACCCTCATATACTCCAATGTATGATGGGTGATCCTCACTTATTACCGACTTACTTAATACAGTTGATACGACGGGAATATTTGCCTTATCAGCTAATTGGAGCAACTTATTTTGCAATCCAAAGCGGTGTATTTCTACTCCTGCAATGATAACTGGTTGTTTTGAAGAATTAATCATTGATGTTGCTTCCGCTAAAGCTTCTTTCAAAGAATCAATGTCTGTTTCAATGGCAGTAAAATTATGACCAACATATTGGTCACGATCCTGACTAATATCTGTAGCTTACTGGCCGTTTACCGGGATCGGAATAGGAGACACAATACCAGAATACCACATGAAGTAATGAGGTCCATAATCGCAAATATTTATTGTCTATCCTATCGGATCTTCGCCACCAAACACCTTGTAGAATTCTTTGTACTTGTCGTACTCATATCTGATTCTTTGTGAGTGTTTATCGTCAATGTTCCCACTATCATGCAGAAGTTTACCTAATCTTATTACCTTGGCCCTAAATGCCTCTCTTATAAGTTCCATATCTTCATCTGACCAACTTCTATCAACTATCTTCATTACGTATATACTTCGATACGAGAGGTCTTATTCATTTCGTTCGCGTCGGCCTTTAACATCCCTTCACTTGCTCACTTCGTATGATCTTTTGACTAATGGTTCATCAGGTACTGTTTCAAAACTTATGGAGCGTGTGCAAATTTTTGTAAAGCTTCTTGGGTAATCCACATGCTCAGTAGATAAATAAGACAATCCAACCATACCTATCAAAAATAATCCCATAGACAACATCATAGTTTTATACATCCTGTAAATTACTGGACAGACAGAGAAAAGAGTTGGTCACACACTTACCATTGAGACGTAAAGGGTTTAACATGAATTATAGAACATCTTTGGTAACCGATTTTATATAGCGAAGAAAGCCGCAGGAATTTTATGATCACAGGACCGCAGCTTGCTAGTAATGTCATTTTATGAAATCTACCTGCCATTACTCTGCAATTTCGTAATAAGGGGGCTTAATTCTTGCACCCTATTATGAATATGTAGGAAATTCATGCCTTTATCTGTGGTCTTGAATGTTCTTTCTCCATCAAGATATTCTAATAGACCTTGTTTTATAAGAAGTACGAGGTATTCCCTCGTCATCGCATGGGAAAGGTATACATCGTACATTATCTTCGTCAATCTAATCGTATTGCCGTTAGCACTTTCTAATATTTGAGCAATGATTTCGTTTCTATCTCTGTACTTCGTATCTTATATCAATATGCATAGAATATATGAACCTATACCTGTATACGTCTTTACGGCCACATATCAACACGTTATGACAGACCTAATATTAATATATAAACACATCCATACGTTCAGATATATAGAAGATAAACAATAAATAAATAAATATACCTGTTTATATTAATGTTACATGGAAAGAAATGAGACGATAGATGAAAGTAAAACTACAGTGGTCATCCCTACCGAACTTCTTGATGATTTCAAACATTTGGCTATAGATATGAAAACGACAGTAACTGCGCTTATCGTAGAATCGATGAGGCTCTATCTTCAAGAAATTAAGAAGAAATGAATCCAGCATATCCTATTCAATCAATCCGGCGATCCTATTTTTACAGGATCTTTTTTGAGATCTAAATTATTTTTCTAATGTACATATGGACCAAGTATATCCCACACGATCTACGCTGTGGTAATAGAGGACTAGATCTGCCTCGAGTATAGCTAAATAATGACGCACAGGCCGAGTACACTGTAAAGCAATTGAAAGGCTAAAGAAGATTTAAACCGGATTGGTTTCCTCAATCTATTCGATAGATGGGCGTACTGCACTAAAATATCTCTGGTTGTTCTGCTTCTGGATGCTCTGAACCTATGCGCGCTGCGAGAGACTGTTGAGAAAGAATGCCCACAAATCTCACACATATATCCCTCCACCTGTTCAAAGAGGAAATTGTAAACAGACATATCTAATATATTATATGTTACACATTCTATTTACCTTTAGTTAGCAACAATAATAATCAGCGGACGGGTAAACATGGGGACTTTTGCTGCAGGTTTGGACGGTCATAGATGATCCAAAATATTTCTATTGCAGTGGGTTAATGTCTACTTTCTCTTGCTTTTTCCTTTTATCTTTACTTTTCCTACTTTTTTAGATCGCTGCCTGCTGGGAACCTTAGTCTTACCTGTTGCTTTTGCTGTCCCCCTACCATTTGGAACATCTTCCCACCACACACAGTACATATTCCTTATATGCCACTTCGCCCATCCTTTGCTCTCACGCGTTTTTCATCTTTCATACTTCACCTAACCTAAATACCTTCTTTTTTGTGCCAAAATGCACTGACGTAAAATGTACCGCTAAGGCTTCGCGTTATTACAGTTCACAGCGAATAATTCAAAACAAGGATGAAAGTACATTCTTCACACAAATAACACAGCTTATCGAAGTCGGAGTATAACGTGTGAAAACAATTACAAGCTCATATTAACAGAAAAAAAAGCATAAAATTGTAGACTTCTAGCTACGAATGCAACTTTTTTGAGATGGGCGGTATGGTGTTTGCATCGGACTTAAATACACCAATCTTCTTCCATTCAAATATGCTGTGATCGTTATCAGTAACATCACTAGCTCTGACAGCCCAAAAATCGTAGTCTCCATACTTTCTATATCCCGCTTCGTCGAGACTCGTATTACCAGTAATCCCTGTATATGAATTAGCTATTTGCAAGAACGTTTTCCTTAAAGAGTTGATATCTTTAGTTTCTGCAGTGACGTTTTCTGTTAGAGCCGCTACCCAAAATGCATCATAAGCAACCTCTGCGTAAGATCTAGGAACCCTGCCTATCATCTCTTGAATCTGATCGTCTACGACTTTAAACTTGTAGCTATTATTATCGACTCCAAATATTGGGTTAATAAAATCTGTTTTTGCCTCGAAAATGGCTTCTACATTTTTTACAACCCTATTATTCAGGGCGGTAGTTCCACTGCCATACCACTTTACCATGGACAGTACAGGCTGTTCTTGTGCTTCAATGAAGATAGGTACTAGTTCGTCAAAAGCTACAAGATACACTCCTACTTTATCGGCCCCAAAGCGATCTATTGCCTGGGTTACTTTCGAGCTTAAAGATCTCAGATCTTGGTCCCAAATGATAAAATTTATCCTGTTAAGGCTTGTAGAAAAGTCCCCTGTGCGAGGTGCATATCCGATACCATCCAACACTATACCGCCTAGCTTCCCGAAATCTTTTTTCACCGCGCTAACAATATCATGTCACGAACATCGGTTCTCCAGATAGGGACAACTACCCGTATTCCGTCATGCCACATGTGCCTAGATATCGCTTCAGCTTGGTGAGTGTCATCCTGTACAAACCGAAATACGTTATATCCTCCGGAAAGAGAACGTGCAGTGCTAGAGGGGCTAATAATCAAAATCCCGTTTTTATTAGCGTAATCTTCTACCTCTTGTACATCTTCGCTAGTTGCTGGACCGATGACTATTCTTACACCTTTTGCAGCCAAGTTTTTGAGCCTCTCAAGACTATTCGCAGGGTTTGATTGTGTATCCTCTATAATGAGGCCAACTCTAGTTTTTGAATTAGTTTTTGAAAAATATCCATTCACATCTTTAATTGCAACCTTCAGGGCTGCCGCTTGGGATTCACCAAGAGATGATAATGCACCACTTAATGGAATTAGGGCACCTAATTTTGTAGTCTGTTTTCCGTCATATGGAGGTATTATTACTTCAGAATTTGTATTGGCAAATAGTGTCTTTAGAGGAGAGGAAGGAAATACTAGAACACAGTCTATGCGGCAACAGCTATTCCAATTGTTGGAGCTATTCCTTTACTTTTATCGGTCCTCTTTTCGATCAAGGTTGGAGGCGCTACCCTGGTCTCCACTTCTTTTTGGTGTTGAGTATCTGTGGTGTGTGGAATTAGCAATTTGATATACCAGAGTAATCCTCCAGCCATGACAAGGAAATGAGCTGCAAAAAACAGTGCAGACAACCATAACTCTTCTACTAAAGACGTTAGAACAATAAGTGCAAACCAGCTGTCTGATATCGCTATCAAAAAAATACCTAAAGTTTCACATATCCAAGGAGTAAACCATAGAGGCTCTTTTCGAAATTCTACAAGAATTACGATTGCTGGAACCATCAAAGTTGCATCCAAGATGGGATAAGCAACTATAACCGCAAACATTTGAATGCCTCTTGGACTAGTTAGCACAGATAAATTTGCAGTCAGCACTATAATATAGCAAAGAAATATGGCGTTGCCAATTATACTTGCAATGAGGGCTTTTCTACCGAAATTAAATTTCTTTTGAAACTCCTCATATGTCATGAATAGATAACAGCCAATAAATCCATAAGCACCTAACCATAGATAGTCAGCGACGGATGGAATGGGTGGCACAATATCTAGCACGGGCTGATAGAATGCCCAGATAATGTCAGCAAAAAGCCACATGATCAAACCCACTGCGAGGGCTGTGTGTGTTTTACCAAGTCCACAAAATTTCTGTTTGTATACTAAAAATATTGCTAGACCTGCAGCAATTGAAGCGTTAATAGTTATAAGCCAATTCGAATAAAAGTCTTTACTGTTTATTTCTGCGAAAAAGATGATAGAATCCGATGCAATAATTGCTATAAAGACTCGTAAGAAAAGGGTTGTTCTGTTGAGAATTATTATGTTCCGATCACACGCCTAATGGTAACAAGAATGCCAACACTATGGGAGCCAGCCTATGCAATACGAATTACTAATTTTTTATCTGAAGATTCATTATATTATGACTCATTCAAATGTATCTACATATTGTGTTAGTTAACGTCTGGGACTTGACCTTCCTGTTACGATATAATGAATCGAGTCGCCTATGTAACAGGCATGATCAGAAATTCGCTCTAAATACCTCAATATTAATAAGGCTGAGATATAGCAACGGGGGTCCGTCTCCCTTTTGTCCTCATCATTCTGCTGAGTAATGACTTCATGTAAATACTTCCTATATAGAGCGTCAACAGTATCATCCATCTGATAGAGTTTAGCGGATGCATTTTTATCGTGTGAATCCAGTGAGGCCACGCTGAGTAACATCATTTCTCTCACGGTACTGGCCATTCCCAAAACCGCAGTCTTATCACAGTTAGGGAGAGGACCCATTGTTTCGAGCACGTCTACAATGTCATAGGCATAACGTCCAAATCTAGAAAAACCATAAGCAATTTCCATGGAGGATCTAATAAACCGCAGATCGGTGGCGACAGGTTGGTAAAGTGCTATTAATTCAATTGCAAGATCGGCTACTTCATCTTGTAGTAAGCGTAGCTTTTCCGACCATTCAAATATTTGTTTTTTTACACTGGCTCCTTTGTCATAAGATTCAATGGATGTCAATACGGATTGCTCAGATAGCGCTGCCATATCTCTCATGATATTTCGAACACGATCTATGCCCAGATCCAAGAGTCTAGTCAATAATGATCTAACCAAATTTACCAGATATATAGCGTTCCGAAGATCCGAAGCTCTTTTTCAGGGTTCTCAAATATCTTTGTCGTATTACGCCCTATCGTCTCTACTAAGAGCCTATGCGAAAAGTCCTGCTGCTCTGTAAGTAATACATGTACAAGCAAAATGTAACATAGCTACGTAGTTTTCTAGTTTTTTCTCCCATCGTATAGCTCTGTTGCACAATTCACTTATTACTTCGTACTCTATCTATCCGTCTACATCTTCATAGCAACAAACATGTTATACAATGATGCTTTCATGACCAACTCCTTAGTCATGTTATGAA
>JASHSN010000500.1 GCA_030038695.1 Nitrososphaeraceae archaeon | reverse complement strand
TTGATCGGAGTATTCCACTGCTGATAACTGTAACATGTTCTCTGCTTGACATATTCTCCGTGAATCCGATATTTGATGGATAGGAATAGATGAAAGTCTAGATTATCATCTTAATACGGAGTGCCCATGACATACGTCTAGCTGCTTAGTCGTATCTGCAGAAGTAGTTTCATCCCTTCGTATCTTTCGTGAAGAAGATTTGCCTTTAGATGATGACACTTTACGTTTTGTGGTTTTGGCAGCAGTAGTTGTGGAAGTAGTTCATGTAGCATGCATAGACATGTGCACGATATACAGGATTCGTACAAAAGATCTGATGCAGTTTCTTGATATAATTGTCCGAACGGAGGCACTATTTGTCCCATACTCTCGGTGAGGAAGGAGAGCATATAACGATGAGAGTATTGTTTCGGCAGGAAGAGAGGGCTATAACCACACGATGATGCAGGTTCGTTACCGAATAATCACAGATCCTACCGATTTTAAATAATCGCGTGTGCAGTCTGTATTATATGACTCAAGCTGAGTTAACTGCAGAAAGACTTGAGGGAAAGACCGCAGTCATCATGGGTGGAAATAGCGGGATAGGCCTTGCGACTGCTCAGAAGTTCATGCAAGAATGTGTCTATCTTTTTATCAACGGTCGCCGGCAAGAGGAGCACGATAAAGCAGTCAAGCAAATCGACAGAAATGCCATGGGAGTTTAGGATGACGTCTCAAATCTGGCAGATCTTGATCGGATATACGAGACGGTGAAGCAGCAAAAGGGCCGGATCGATGTCCTCTTCGCAAACGCAGGCATAGCTGAATCTGTACCATTAGGATCAATTACTGAATCCCTTTTGACAAAATATTCAATATGTTCACCGTACAAAAGGCGCTTCCGTTGTTTAAAGATGGAGGTTCTATCATTCTAACTGCTTCGGTCGGAGGTATTAGTTCATGTTAAAGACGCGTCTTTCCAAGCTTCTGGGCATTGAATTCCCGATCTTTTCGGCACCGATGGGACCGATATCTCGTGTCCCGACCTTGCTGCGATCGTGGCTATTAATAGGGGCCAGTAATACCGTTCCAGCCGTTAGTAGCCAGACGGAAGTTTAAGTTGGTTGTGCTATTTGGGATTTCATTCCACGGCTTCGGACAAATGAAGCCACCAGGATTATACCCGGGATTATCATCATACCGCCGACTAGCTCTCCGATGAAAACACAGGTCGTTGTGGATTGGAGGATAGCACATGCTTGTGCTTCCAGCGAATAAAGGTCCCCTTCTATGGCACCCGGGAGGTTATTACACTGAAGATTTGAGAACTGTGCTTGGGCATCTGATTTGATGTCGTAAGCGGAGCCAAGTGCAGCTACACCAAATATTAGGAGCACAATTCCCGCAACCAATCTTGAGATAACGATCATTTTGTCGCCTTAATATGTAAGAGGGAAGTTCATACTCATCTCGTGTTTAGAACCTCGGATATTTGACGGTTATGCCAAAATCTACTGGTTAATGGAACAATCGATCAAACCAGATATATCTTACCACTGTTACATATCTTTAAGAAGATTTTATCAGTAGATTGCAGGCACGTTTTAATCAGAACATGAAGTCGAAGAACCGCAATAGCTGCAGATCTGATGGCATGCGGAAATGTTGGTCATAGGTACATCGCAACGCATACAGAGATCAATGGTCATCATATGTATAGAAGCTTGAGTCGGTTAAAAGCTTTGACACCATACTTATAGAAGCAGAAATGTAACTACCATATCAAGAAAATGTAATTCAGAATTGTACGGAAATTTTTGAATTGTTGGATGTGAAAAATACTGATGAAGGTATCAGCCAAAGCATTGCCAAAGTTGAAAATTTCTCATGTCATATGAAAGCAGTATGAATCAGAGAGGACACATTCGCGATGTAATTTCAATCGGAAGAGTGATGGTCCTAGAGTCGATACTTGGAACGATGATCAAATATGAAGTTCATGCTACTTTAACCCGTTTACGAATGGATGGTAAACCTACCATATTGAGGATTATATTTATCGAATATTAATTTTAAACAAAATCCAATTGCCATGCGTTCAGTATTTTTTCCATCAACCTTATATCCTTCAAAAATATATTATAGCGAATATGTTCGAAAATATAGCATATGTTGGCCTTAGTTTTGTAGCCGTCTTTCTATCGCTCGAAACTGCGTGGCACTTTACGGCCTGCAAGATTCATGACAAATCAATAAAGCCTTGTTTTTACAAACAAGTTGGCTTACTGAACTAGAAAGAGGTCCTAAGAATAATAATGGCAACTGTCGAAAGAAGCAGAAGAATTAGAAGAAGGACAAGATCATTAAAGATGCACACAAATCCGTCATCACCTCAAATTATTGAGTCTGAAAGAATCATCAAACGTGATGGATTTAGTTATTTTCTGATGGTTAATGAATAATGACCTTGATACAACAGTATATATCGGCTAATCGAAAGCTGAATGGCCTCCAAAAGTATGTGGAGGCAGTACATGTTTTGGTTTAGTCAATATTCCTGCGAACGTCTATCTAGACGTTGGCAGCGATAAAAAAAGGAAGAGTTGCAACAAATCATCTGCGAGTTACTATAAATTGTAAACCTGCCGCCGTGGTGTGTGGGCAATCCGATTTGTACTGATATTAGTGGCATAGCGTAAGTCATACTGTAATGTAGGCATGGTGCTAATTATAGGAATATTCACGTTAACGATCACCCAGATTATACTTTGTTCATCCTTTATGAACCGGCGTATGTACGTTTTTTTCTTTATGCTTTTGTTTTTTTCACGTTTTTTTGTACGTTGAAGCTTTTGCGGGAACTATTCGGATCCCTGGTCGGACATCCGTTGAAAAGCCCATCTACGGCTAGTCGAATCCACTGGAAAACATAGTTGAAAGCCTAAACGTGTTTGTACAAGGCGTGTTTGTACAAGGCGTGTTTGTACAAGGCCTTCCCTATTTTCGCTTCTTCTAACTACATTATCCGACTACTTTTTCATTCTCATCCGACTAGCTATACACCACCACCAGAACGAACAAAGGTCGGTGCATCAGGAACACAACGATTACGCTTAAAAAAAGTTAAAGAATTACAACTTTCTATATCTCTCTAGATATTTCTATGTCTAATAATGATGGTAAAGCATGGTATGACAAAACGATAGAGATAGATGCCAAGAATACAGATGCTTGGAATGGTAAAGGGGTCGCTCTTTATAATTTAGGAAGGTACTTTGAAGCTGTAAAATGCTATGATAAAGCCATAGAAATAGATCCTAACGATGTTCGTCCGTGGCATCACAAAGGTAATGCGCTTCGCAATTTAGGAAAGC
>JASHSN010000499.1 GCA_030038695.1 Nitrososphaeraceae archaeon | reverse complement strand
TTTCTGACTGACTCGTGTCCCATAGCACCCTCATATACTCCAATGTATGATGGGTGATCCTCACTTATTACCGACTTACTTAATACAGTTGATACGACGGGAATATTTGCCTTATCAGCTAATTGGAGCAACTTATTTTGCAATCCAAAGCGGTGTATTTCTACTCCTGCAATGATAACTGGTTGTTTTGAAGAATTTATCATTGCTGTTGCTTCCGCTAAAGCTTCTTGCATGGAATCCATGTCTGTTTTATATACATCTTCTGTTGTAGCAGTTTCAGAGTATTGCTCTTGGTAAATGGGGGTTGATATCTTATCTCGAGGCAACTCGATATATACTGGCCTTTTATATCTCGTGGCTGATGACAGGACTCGATCAATATCTTTAGCAGCTGTTCTTGGATTATCTATGAGAACTGAATCAATGGTCATATGTTCGAAGATTTTCTGCTGTGTATCAAAGTCCCGAACCTTATGGTGAAGAAGTGGATTCTTTATACGTTCTTTTATTCCGGGCGCACCAGATATCACTACAATCGGAGATTTTTCAGCAAATGCCTGAGCTGTAGCATTAACAACCTTCAACCCACCCACACAATATGTCACACACACAACACCCAATCCATTAATCCGAGCATATGCATCTGCTGCAAATGCTGCTCCTTGTTCATCGCATGTATTAATGACCTTCAATTTATTTGACTGCATTAACTGTTGATAGAATCCAAGCACAAAGTCTCCAGGGACACCAAAAATGTGACGAACACCATGATCGTATAACCGTTGTATAAGGTAACTACCGACATTTTGAGTGAGGTCGGACATAGAGCAAGGTAGTGAATATGTGATCTACTTATAAAATTTCATATTTTTGCTGTTGGAGTGTCCCATATTTCATAAAGCGGTTGTCTTGTCCTAGCATCCATGAAAATGCCAACGTTTTTCCTTGAAACCTCATTCAAGGAAAAATCATATTTTCGATCTCATAAAATCTTTGAACTAAAAACCTAATAGATCATGCAACAAGTCACGTCATTGAGTGACGACGATGGCAAAGGTAGAAGCAAGAAATATGAATCCGGTCTCTTAAACTAGCGTATAATTCAATGATAGACCTTGCTTCGATCATTATTGCTATAACTTCGCTTGTTATAATCTGGGCGATTGTATCCATTCCTGTATGGATATCAGCTAAAATATTTTTGTCGCACCGTACAAGTTTCGGACGTGCCATGTTGGTGACTGCTGCAGGACCGATAGTCTACGCCTTCGTTCTTTTTATTTCAACTACCATTATATCACTAGCTATCGGAAACCGCATATCATTAATAACCTCGCTTGGAGTAGTTTTGGCATTTTTGGCTTGGATTTATGTATTCAAAAGAGGCTTTGGAACAGGATGGATTAGGGCAACGGCAATAGCGATCGTTGCGATACTTGTATTTGTTATGATAGGTCTAGCTATTGGCTCATTCACACATCAAATTGTACCTGACGTCCGTCCTGTAATAATCGACCAACCTTTTCAATCCGTATAAACCGGTATCACCTAAGTATAGATATTATATTCATAAACAACCTTGGTCTCCATACTAGTACGATATATCGTGACATCCATAGAACCAGAAACATCAAAGCAAATATGACGCACGCATCATAAAGCAGTAGGCTTCTCCATATCAGCTAACATTGGAAAACGCCAACATTGAATCTGGTCAATGATAAATCATCTTTTGCATGTCATAAAATCTTCGATCCTTCGAATGATATTCTAGAGGAAAATGTTTATACGTTGAAAAGATCATTTGAAAAGCTTTGATCTGCCAACAAAAAAACAAATACACGATCGGAAAACACTAGGATATTTCATTCTAGCAATCATTTCATCAATAGTTGTTGCTAATTCTATTGTAATTTTCTCAGATTCACACAATAAAGCTCCTCTTACTTTTTTACTTCTAAATATAACGGCAGCTATTGCTTCAAGTTTCGGTGTAGTCGTTGCGTGTATTCATGGGATCCATGGGGCCCACGCAAGATCATATCTGTTTCTAGTACTAGGTATTATTTCTTGGTTCGCTGCAGACCTGACGCTCTTTTATTACTATTTTGAATTCGGGATAGAGGAAGAAATACAAGTATCTGTTACAGATGCCTTATGGTTTATCGGATACCTGTTCCTTGCAGCGCATTTGCTTACTGTGCTACGATTGATACGTAGTAGAATCAAATTATTGACTATTATTGTAACATCGGTACTTTCACTGTTGTTTATTACTTACATTGTACTAGCAAGGTCTCTTGCTGAGGTTGATCTTACCGCTTTTGTTGTTACTATCGCCTATCCAATTTTAGATTTAATGTTATTTTTCCCTTCTACATTAATACTAATTAGCTTACGACATGATGATGTACAATCTATCACTTGGTTTTTCTTATCCCTATCCCTATTGATCAATGCTGTGGCGGATGAAGGATATCTAAATGACTTTGTAAGTAGACATCTACACCATTTGCTGTTTTGGAATCTATTTTATGTGAACGACTTCATAATTATGGCAGGTGCGATATTCTGGTATCATAAATTTCGTATTACTCCCGAACAAGGACGAATTACTGGCTAACGACGTAAGTTTTCGCATCACATGAACCACATGCTGCAACTTCATGATGTTGACTTGAAGGCAGGCAAAGGATACTACTGTTTGCGTATCATTATTAACAGGTAAATTCGCACTGCCGTAGGCAGGAAGTATGAAAATTATGGGGTAACTTACGAGATGCATCCTTAGACGGTCTCATCAGTCGAGAGGGTATGGCGCAGAGAATCTATAAGAAGTACATTGCAAGCATCGGATTAACATAAATTCACCAAATATTTATCTATAGCTAAGGATTATAGGGTTTTACTGCAAGAAACGGTAATGATGACCTCTTTCTAGCTCTGAGCCGTTTCGACTTTCTTCCAAAATGATTCATGCAGTATCCAGTTATTAGAAATTAAAAAGAATAAA
>JASHSN010000498.1 GCA_030038695.1 Nitrososphaeraceae archaeon | reverse complement strand
GCTTTCCTAGGTATTTGATATTCGAGGGCTCTAATTCATTTGCAATATACACAAAGAAGCGCCTTGAAGATTTCTGATCACACAACGGACAAGATGTTTCATATATAGACCCATTCTTTAAGACTTTGTACGACTTTTCGCGGGTACTTTCTAGAAAGAGGGTTTAGATTTATATTAACTCGGTCATTTTCGGCGGGAAATGACGATTGTTATGTATGCGATATCCAAGCTGCAAACTGAAGTCAGTTACTGCAGTTACTGCAGTAAGATGGTAAGTATCAAGGTCTGACTTCCTGAAAGTGCTGATGAGATTAAGAATAATCCATTTTGATGGGTTAGGGAACGGTCATGTTTCGAAAATGGCAACCCAGTCAGTAGCCAGAACGAAACGCGGCGTTCTTCAGTACCTCATCCAAACCTCGTTTCTCAAATCCCAGCGGAAATTCTGGTTGGAGTGCGCGAGTAGATCAAACAAAATCTTATTCTCGGTCTGATATGGGCTTGATTCTTCCTCCTAGTTTTATAACGTCTTGAACAAAGTTCGGATATGATACATCAACTGATTCTGCGCCGGCAACTGTAGATTTTTTTGTTAGCATTGCAACGATAGTAAATGCCATAAACAACCTATGATCGTTGAAAGCTTCTAATGATGCATTTTTCAAATGCTTAGGAGCACTTATAAGTATTTCATTCCTTTCCTCTTTGATCATTACTCCCAATTTGGTTAACTGAGATGCAATGTTCGCGACTCTATCTGTTTCTTTTAACCTTGCATGTCCAATACCAGTTATTTTAACTGGAGACGTTGCCTTAAGAGCTAATGTGGAAACAACAGGCAAAAGATCGGGAGTATCTGAAAGGTCAAAGTTTCCTCCATATAGCTGTTCAGTACCGTACACTCGAATTTCACCCTTTTGTATGTTAACTTTTATCTTTCCTCCCATCATCTTAATGATATTCAGTATGGCTGAATCAGCTTGAGGAAGAGAGAATTTTATTCCAGTCACAGTCGTTTCATCTCCCAACAAGATGCCTGCAGCAAGTATCAATGCCGCACTTGAAAGATCGCTAGGAACATCAAAAGTGCTTGGCTTATACGACGTAGATTGGATGTGATATTCTCTGAAATCCTCATTGCGTACCTTAACACCAAAAGCTTTCATTGTTGCAAGAGTGGAAACGATATAAGGTTTTGATACTTGTTGCCCTTTCGTCTTTATTACAACTGCACGATCAGCATATACGCCAGATATTAGAAGTGACGAGATGAACTGGCTTGAAACACTTCCATCGATGGAGGTTGTTCCTCCTTTTATTCCTCCGCCTCTAACTATCAGTGGAGCAGTACCGTTCATTTTGGTTGAATATACTTGTACCCCCAATCCCCTTAGAGCATCCAACAATGGCTGCATCGGCCGCTTGCGAAGACTTTCGTCACCAGTTAAAACCGTAAGCCCTTTCTTTACAAGAGCAGACATAGTGGTCATTAGTCTTATGGTCGTACCGGAATTCTCTGCATTGACCACCTCTTCAGGCACGACAAAACTATGTCTACCTTTTACATGCACTACAAAATTATCCTGTCTTGTCATCACCCCTAGGGCCCTACAAGCTGAAATAGTAGCAAGTGTATCACGAGAGAGCAATGGATTCTTAATAGTAGAGGCACCCTCTACAAGCGACGCAATCGCCACTGCCCTGTGTGTGTAGCTTTTGCTTGATGGACATCTTACTGTGCCATTAATTCTTGAATTCGTAACTAGAACTCTAACCAACTATAGTTTCAGCCGTAGCCTTTTCATTGTTGATTTTGGATACAATCACGCTGCCGTCAAACTTTGCAAACGCGGCTTTAATATTTTCGATAGCTTCATCGTATGATACGGCTGCAATAGCAGGGCCATTGCCCGACATACTTGCGGCCACTGCACCTGCTCGTATAGCCTTTATAACGGGCTCATACTGCGTAGATAAACTGGTTGAAAGAAGCATTCCGTTGAGATTCATCGCCTTCCAATATTCTCCCGCCTTAGCCAATTTGAACGCCTCTCCGAACAAATCTGACATTATGTTAAGCTTGATTATATCTCCTCTCCGTGTGGCTTTAGGAAGGAAGATTATTGCAGAGAGGTTGGTCGGAGCTTTTTCATGATGTATTAGTTCGCGAGTACGATTATTAGTTACCACGAACCCACCAAAATAACAAGCAGTAGAGTCATCGTACGCTCCTGTCGTGGTTACTCCGGCATCCAAAGATGCAAGAACGGCACTATCTAAGACAGCGTAATCTTCAATCTCATCTTTAACAAGTTTACTACAAGCCAACGCAACAGCGTCCGAAACAGCACTAGAACTTTTCAATCCAAATCCTATAGGAATCTCTGACTTAACACTTATGTGTACTGAATTCTTAGACAGTATCTCCTTTGGTATCCTGTTGTAAACTATATTGTGTATAAGTTTTCCGTTAACTGCTTGAAACCCAACGCCTTCACCTTCTCTCAAGCAAGCTTCTGCTGTAACCCTAAGCGAGATTCCTAGTGCAGAGCCACTATAAGTAGCAATCGCATTTACAATCGAAATTGCGCCGCGAACAGTTGCTCGTACTCTTCTCTTTATCATGAGGGTTCACCGAAATGACCAAGAAGAGCTCTTTTCATTGCCTCTACGGGCGCGTTTATTCCTGTCCAGATCTCGAATGCTTTAGCTCCCTGAGCCAAGAGCATCTCATATCCATAAATGACCGTAGCTTTTGCATTTTTAGCCTGTTCAATTAAATTTGTTACCACTGGTCTGTACACAATATCGTAAACAATACTGTCCTTACTTATGTGGTCATAGTTCAGAATACTTTGTCTATCATTCAACCAGCTAGGGGTAGAATTGATTATTAAACCTGACTTCAGCGCATGTTCTCCTATATTCTCCAGACTTGTAAAGTCAGCTCTTAACCCAAGATCAGATGCCATTGATATGAGTTCATCTGCATTTTTCTTTGTCCTATTGGCAACTATAATTTGGGAAATACCTATTTCATTGGAAAGTGCAGCGACTATTGCCCGTGCTGCTCCCCCCGATCCGATGAGAAGAATTTTCATTCCGTCCATGCTTATATGACGTTTGCGCAGTGGTTCGATGAATCCTTGGACATCTGTGTTATAACCCTTGAAGCTTCCTCCAATTTGGTGAACAGTGTTAACCGCCCTAGCTACCTTTGCAGACGGATCTAGTTCGTCAATATATGGTATGATATCAACCTTATGTGGTATTGTGACGTTGAAGCCAGATATTTTGGTAGCACGAAGAGAATCAAGGGAAACCCCAAGCTCCCCTTTAGGAACACGAAATGCGATATAAGTAGAGTTTAGGCCAATGTAGTTGAATGCTGCGTTGTGCATTGCTGGTGACAACGAATGATCAATAGGGTCACCAATAATACAATACGTTTTAAAGGGGCCTTGCATTGATTTTGCCTGAACTAAGAGCAATCATATCATATAACTTTCTCATTTGCTGGATCGTGAGTTGACCTGAGACAAATGGTTCTTCCAAAGCAGCATAAGTAAAAGGAGCATTTCCATAAGTTGTACATAGAATGCGCGATAAAATTCCTTGTTCCCCCATGGCGAAGGAAATTAAATTGAGTTCGGTTACGTCCTTATACAGATCGAGAACCCGGATACAGTCCTCAACATTTCGGGCAGTGGTAACGAGCTTTACATAATTGCTGTATATCCTCATTTCTCCTAAAAGATCTGTAAGTTCGTTACGAGTTGGCGTTTTTTCAAAATCATGCCATGAAACTAACATGCGAGTTTTTTGTTCTGCGAAAAAGTCTACCAACTCGTCATTATCGCGCAAGGTATGGAGTTCAATATCAAGCATCATTGGCTGAGATAGAGCCAGTTGCTTTAACCAAAAAATTCTATCTTCGTTTTTTCCGATAAATTTGCCATTTTGCTGAACTGACCTTAGTGTGAACACTGCCCGCTTTCGTATGCTCTCCACAATCTTTAATGATTCTTGCATATCTGCAAGCATCAAATAATCGAATCGGATCTCGACGAAGTCTGCTCCATAGGAAAAGGCTCGCATGATTTGGTTCCTGAGGTCCTCAGTGGCTGATGACGTTACCGAAACACAAACCTTAGTCAATGATCAATCATCTTCTATCGACTAGTCACTGTGTATAAAATAGGTACGTATATTTTTAATCTTCATTACTTTGGTGAAACATTTGTTCTAGTTTTACCTAGCGAGCGGTTATTATCCTACTCCGGCTGGCGGATGACTTAATTTGTCATGTTCCATTCGTTCATGGGCACTCAAAGCTTCCACGCTGTCAAACACTCGTCCGCAACGGCTGCAGCGATTTGATTTTGGAGATTTTACCTTCGATGAGCTATATCCTGCCAATACTCTTATACTATTATAGTACGAACACGCTATAAATCATTCGTGCAATGGGAAGGAATTTTTTTCCAGTTCGCAATCAGCGCTTCAGATCTTATGTGCAGTTGTTCTTCAGCAAGTCTTGCCTCCGCTAATTCTATGTATTCATTAAGTATTTCGATTCCGATGTACCGACGGTTGAAATGCGCTGCCACTTTTGTGGTTTGACCACTGCCATTGAAAGGATCGAGAATTGTATCTCCCTCATAAGAGTATAGCTTCATAAGTCTGTATGGGATTTCCTCAGGAAATGGACATGGATGCGCTATGTATCCAGGAGGTACAGGCGCAATATGCCAAATTGAATTTGCAATCTCCTTTGTCCATTCCTCATGAGTCGCTGGAAGTGTCTCATCGCGTTGTGTTCTTCCTGACTTCACATCACCTTTCCTTAATACTAGAATAAACTCGTGCATAATATTAGCTCGGTAATATTTTGGATAAGGATTAATTACAAAAGAGCCGTATCTGTTAGTACCTCCTGTGACTTTATGCCAAATAATCTCCTCATGGAGATTCCATTGACCAGATGGTTTAACAAGTTGCGATAAAACCATATGTGGTAATGGTAAAATCGTCCCGTTGGTTACTTCATTGGCTATCACAATACAACAGTAACCCCCGTTTGTGGTTACTCTGTACACCTTATCGTTAAAGATGTCCACCATCTGTTGAACATAATCGTTAGTTTCAATCCTGGTCCTACCACGGTAATACCCACCGTTTCCGGAAACATGCATCTCATAATCAATAGCATTTCTATATGGAGGTGAGGTTATCGTTAATTGTACTGATTCCGATGAAATTTTCTTCAATATTTCCTTACAATTGCCAGCAATTATCACATCGACGGGGTTTTGTTGTACCTGCATCGATAATATAATGTTGATACATCCATATTCCGAATGCTTTAAATTAATCGACTTTCCAATAAAGAAAAACTATTTTCTACTCATCGTTAGTTAAATAATATATGGAGTTTTTTTTATTCAAACTGCGTTCCTTCCTGGAACACTTTATAAACTAATGAGATCGTTAATGATTCTTTAGCTACCTCCAGGCACCCACCCACCGCGAAAACCAAGTAAATCGGGTTCGAGCAAGTATTCTGGCGACTGATTCTGATATGTCTTTTCGAAGCCTTTAGCGTAGAACTTTGTATCGTCCTAGGGAGGCATTCGACAGAGGCATTCATAGAGGATTACCATGAATCTGAATTAGATGGTTCTTTGATTTTAAAATGTGATGTGACAGGAAGAAACCCAATTGATTTTTTTGGGCAGGGCATTGATATATACAAAATCTAATAGTGTTGTTGACAGGGCTAGAAAATTATAATGAAAAATTAAAGACCCCTCAAGCCATGGCATATTCGAAGTAACCGTCATAGAATGTGATGTGATGCGTGTAAGAATGTCTGGACGTTATAATAGGAGGACCGTTGGCTGGATGTTAATGAGTAAAAGATGCAATTGAGATTAGTATTAGGTCTGTTCGTTTTGTCTATGTCGTGGTATGAAATGACAAGCGTATCCAGTAATACTTGTGGCACTTATAGTAGGTAATAAAGTTGATTGACTTAAAGCATTCCTAAAAACAGGAATACAGATAAGAGATGTAAAAAATATGCCATCAGATTTCATCTAGTAATGAATAATTTCTTGAGCATTATTTTCGTATTCATTTCTCGATGATATGTTCGTCTACTTCTATCCCAAAATGGCGACCAGTTTGGGGGTTTGTACAGCCTAGGATTTCATCGCCGATCTTTAACTCTGTGACAGGTATGAGTCTAGAATCGCCAGTCACAAATGTTATTGTTTCTGCATTCTGTAATATCACAGTTCCAACTTCTCCATTGATCTCTCCTCTAACCAATTTCAATGGCCGAGTCTCTATCTTTGATCTTCCCACCGTTACGCGTCGACTCGTCCCTTCCTTATTCACGATGAGGACCTCTGTGCCAGATTCCATTTCTGAGAGGTATTTTGTCTTCCCACCTGGTGTCATCGTGTAGCAGTAAATTGCACCTGCATTCACTCTGAATGGTCTCGGAGATGTGAACGCAGATCCCTCTGATTCGTTGTTTATTAAGAACATAAAGTTAGATCTGCTTCCAACGAGCATGCCTTCTCCTGTCGTTAGCATAGACGTAGTATCGACACAAGCTCTTTCACCGCTGCCAACTTCTCTCACCTCTAACACTCTGACAGGTCTGATAGTGAATGTAGGATTATCAAGGTACCGTCGTGATTCTTCGACTTCCTTCGGATTATCTGTAGAAAGTATAACCCCATCAACTCCTAGTTCCAAAATTTCAAACATTGTTCTTACTTCAGAGGCATTGCTAGCGGTGGTGTATACCTTGGTCCCAGATGTATGCAGTTTGGAGATTATATTTTCTAATGGAATGATCTTCCAGTTCGTAGCATCAACTATAACAAATTCTGCACCTAATGTTGATGCCGATACCACTTCTTCAAGGTCATCATTGCTCAATATTCTTTTTGAGAAGCCCACAGCCTTGCCAGTCGATTTTGTGTCCTTTAATTCATCTATTGTTTTGCAAATAATCATATCTGCATCCTTAGATTCAAATATTGTTTTGAATCCTGCCCCAGGAGCCAATTTTGGATCAATATTGAGAATTCGAACATCCTTCAGCTCAGACAGAAAACCTCCTAACTTGGATTTAGCTACAGCTGGATTGACAATAATGTCTTTAGCCTTTGTTTCTGTCAAGATGCAAGATGGCCTCCTTAGGCCCTTTCCCTCCTATAATGATTTTATATAACGAGCTAACCATTGCGGGCGGATTAGGGTGTTGAAATATATTTCTACCAAACGTAACTCCACTCGCTCCCGCCTCCATTGCACCAGCACACATTTCAAAAACCTCTTGATCAGTATTCGCCTTCGGCCCACCTGCTATCACAATAGGGACCGGACAACTTTTTATAACGTGTCTAAAGGAATTGACATCTCCTGTATAAAGAGTTTTAACCAAATCGGCGCCAGCTTCTGCCCCAATTCTTGCTGCGTGAGCAACAATTTGCGGATCGTGAGGATTGTTGATATTTTCCCCTCTTGGATACATCATTGCCACAAGTGGCATATTCCACTCATCGCATTTATCCGAAATGATACCTAAATCGTGCAACATTTCAGGTTCTTCTTTCCCACCGATGTTTATATGAACAGATACTGCATCGGCACCCAACTTCGATGCTTCTTCGACACTGCCTATCAAAACTTTCTTGTTTGGGAATGACCCTAATACCGTGCTTCCTGACAAGTGACATATCAGGCCGATATTTATAGGAGACGGCATCGTCTTTATGATGCCTTTGTTTACCAGAACACAGGTTAGTCCAGCATTCTCGCATTGATAAATCATACCGTGGATATCCTCCAGGCCATTGATAGGGCCGTTGCTTATCCCATGATCCATCGGAATACAAAGCATCTTGCTTTTCTTCAAGAGTCTCCTTATTCGGATCTCCTTGCCGCAGACCATATGTAGTGAAACCATTTCCTGCCTTACTTAAAAATGATTGTCTAATATTGCTCCGAGCTTATCGAACTCTGTTAGTTTTTTTGGGATCGGCAATAAAATTTGCCATATTCTGGGGCTGATAAGGTTAAATAATTTGGAATGTGTTTATCCTTACAATTGCAAACAGCTCTCCGAAGAGTAGGCCCTTACATTATTCGTCGCTGCGACGAAAACGATCTGCAGAGGGTGGTAGACATCAATATGCTCACTCTTCCTGAACATTATTCTGATTACTTTTTTGAATCCATCTTGAGAGAATTACCTGAATCCTTTATTGTGGCTGAACTCAATGACCGAGTAATTGGATATATCATGTGCAAGATTGAATTTGGTTTCTCGAACTTCAGAAGATTGGGTTTCGTAAAGAAGGGTCATGTGGTTTCTGTTGCAGTTTTGCAGGAACACCGGAATCAAGGCCTGGGTAAAGCTTTGATGCTCGAAGGTATCAACGGTGTTATTAGTAGGAAGACTGACGAGATTTACCTAGAAGTTAGGGTTAGCAATGAAACAGCCGTTCGAATGTATGAAAAGAAATTAGGATTTCAAATAAAATCACGACTTAGAGCATATTATAGGGATGGAGAAGATGCATACCTGATGGCTCTAGAATTAGGCTAGAGATGATACGAAACTCTTAGAGCCTATCCGAAAATTAGTCGATATATGTTGAGTTTTAGACATATTGCGTCGTTTTTAGATGGAAGACAGTTATTCAGACAATATAATATACCTTCGACCAATATCCGTCTATCTTAGAGAACTACTAGCAAAGCTACCCTACCGCTGCAAAAATCAAAGGCATGTTCATACGGTTATGTAAGACTGGTAGATA
>JASHSN010000059.1 GCA_030038695.1 Nitrososphaeraceae archaeon | reverse complement strand
ATGCCTGCAGTGTACGTTGGGCTTAGTTATTTCAGAAGCTATGACTTCGATTACTACTTTCGGCTCAAACCACACATTCATCTCTATTCTGGTATCAACTCTTGGATGCTTATGCTTGATTATATGTTTCTCTAAACTGTTATAGAAATCATCTAGATTTCTGTCTGTAAAACCAGCTCCAACCTTAGAGACACTTCTAAATATATCCGACTTAAGATCATATGCTGCTAGCAGCAGGGCACCATATTTTCCTACGCGTCGTCCTCTCCCATATAATGCACCTACTATAACCAAGTCTAGCGTATCTGCAAGCTCACTTCTGTATTCGCGCTTTAGTTTTACCCAAAGATACTCTCTGGCCCCTGCCCTATATGAACCAGTTAACTGCTTTATCATAACGCCTTCACAGCCACTTTCAATTGCAGAAGCCATAAATTTCTCAATCTGGTCTGTATCCTTTACAACAGTCTGTGGAACTAGGCGAATCGTATTATCGTTATCGTTGTTATTATTTTTCTTCAAATATCTTGTCACCTTTTCTAGTAGTTCCCGTCGTTGACTATATGGTAACGAAGTTTTGTCAACTCCGTCAACATATAAAACATCAAAAATATTCACAACAACGGGATAGCCTTTCATCGCTTCTTCTACTTTATGTTTTCTTCGTCTATGCATCAACTCTTGAAATGGAAGGAATTCTGAAGTTTGAGGATCAGTTGCTACCACTTCACCTTCAATTATTGCTTCTTTTACTTTTAGAGAATCGTTTACTTCCTTAACAATATCAGGATAATTATGAGTAATACTCTCAAGTCTCCTTGAAAATAACTCTACTTTACAGTTCCCTTTTCCCTTATGTATCTGGACCCTTTCACCATCCAATTTGTATTCAGCTGCAGCTACTGGACCAATTCTCTCTAATGCCTCTTGTGCTGTTCTAACTCTTTCTGCAAGCATTGGTCTGATTGGTTTGTACAAGGATATTTTTATTGACTTTACAGATTCAATGCCCTTAGTCGCCAGTATTTTCGATAATGTTCCAAGGTCACTTGATACGTTATATGCATTTTCCAGAATCTTTCGATTTGACTTATCTTTTGTAAAAGCTACAGCAAGTGCATCCAAAATGGTGTAATCTGCTATGCCAAGTCTGAGAGTACCCATCACAAGTTTCATTATATAACGGGCTTCTCTTGGTGATGAATCACTTAAAAGACTGGTAATATCTCTTATCTTGAGCGCCTGTGAGCCTGTGCCTGTCGTTCTCGCTATTTTATCTAATTTTGTATATACATGTTCTACTGTCATCTTGCTTTTTGAAAAAATAGTAACATTACCTTGGTTCTTTGAACCCATGATCTTACTCGCAGTATCGCCTAGGTCTCCTGTTAGGCGATATGATTGTGATATCGATTGCATATCTGTAGCCGAAGATTGAGAAAGTGCTCGTAAAGCCATCTTTTCGGCTATCCCTAGTTCTATCCCTTCATAATCAGGATGAAGCTTGCCTTGAATCAGGTATATGACCTTATCAATTGCGTTTGAAGGTGTTTTTTTAAATAGAGATACAAGATGATCAGTAAGCATTAGTCTGCTGCTGGTCTGTTCCATCTCTTCGAATACATTTACTAAACAAGAAAAGTACAATGTTATGTGTCTATGGTAATAGCTTTCACTTAAGTGATTTCCGAAACATTTCTAAAGATAGTGTATTGATAACATGTTTCTCTTCTGCCCATCCTCTTCTTGCCTGCGATATTCCGAATTTCATAAAATGCATATGTGATTTGTCATGAGCGTCAGAATCTATTGTGAGTTTACATCCATTTTCAATTGCAAGTTTGATGTCCTCGTCTCGTAGATCTAATCTATCTGGAGAAGCATCTATCTCAAGTATGGTATTTGTTTCCTTTGCAACAGCTAAACCAGGGGCCTCTTGGAAGGTCTTGGACTTGGATCCAGGGCTAACAAAAATTACGTTTGGTGCCAGACTCCCAATTTGCTTATCCATGAAAACTGCAGAGCCTACAGTTATACCGTTGATTGCAACCATCAAAGCACCACCTACAACTACCATCAATATCGTTAGCGCAGATCTTAATCTCCTTTCTCTAAGTGAATCAAGCGATAGTATGAAAATCTGTTTCAGATTTTTATGCTTCTTTTTTTACCCTTCTATGGACTGTTCTCAAGGAACAACTGTTATTGAAACTTCTTTATCCAACGATGATAGATTTTCGTTTCTTCTCTGCATGTCTTGCCGAGTAGTCATTTTCTATCTTCTCTCTTCTTCAATGTATGCCATATAACTTCTATAACGCCATGACCTAGAATCTTCTTCCTTATGCTGTAAATATTTCTAGGCTTAGTAGATATTATCACAAAGAATTTTGCTTGATGTTACTATAATAGCTAGATGAGTACAGCATAATGCAGTGCATTATCTTCTATGTTCACTATTGCTTCACATCATAAAACTTGCCTATTTTGGATGGGATCTAACCTAGACCTCGTCAAAGTGCAGTTGGCATTGGTAGTGGAGGCGCATCCCCTCGGATTTTTGATGTCGTATGCTGTTATTGAACCCACCGTACCTGGTCCCGGAAACGGGTGGGGACACTATTGTGGTCAGCTCCTTTAAACATATTCTGTCATGAAGTTCTCCTCCATCATCAACTGACACAGGTATAGGTTTTACACTTGTCTTGCCATCAGTAACCACTTCAATCGCGGATTCGTTATTTCCCATTTAAGATAATTTATGATCAAATCGTAGGAGATAAACATATTCTCAATCCATCAATGCTAGCTATCAAATTCCAAATTGTCTTAGTTATTCGTCTCCGTCTTTGTAATAATTAGATTGCCCTTCGCCTTCACCCGCCTATCCAGGATGATATATATTCTAATAGCAGTCTGACTAGAAGTGGGTTTAAAAACTCACGTATAAATGGTATTCTGGCCATCTAGAGCATTACATGTTGCTGATGAGGGGCACTTTCCAAGTATAGCAGTGCATGTGGCTAATGAATAAAAAGGGTCTCCCATTTGTAAATGAAAGATACGTATATAGACTATCTTACAAGTAAAACAGAACAACGAGCATGCTGTACTACGCCGTTTGCTACACTGCCCATGATGAATCTTTTTAATCCAGTCCTTCCTCTAGTCCCAATTACTATTAGATCTATATTCTTAGTGGTAGCATAGTCTATTATGGACCCAATAACCGACTTAACACCCGTGAAAGTCTGTGTCTTTAATTGAGAAAGACCTTCATTCGTGGCCATCTCTCTTACTTTGTCAAACCATGATTGAATTTTCTGCTCAAGATCCTTATAGTATTCGTCTATTGCATACGGACAACTTTCATATCCGTACGGTATACTAGATATAACGTGAATACAATAGAGATGAGCAATTTCGTCTTTTGCAATCCTTGTTGCATATTTAGCGGCATGTAATGAACATTCTGAACCATCTATAGGAATAAGTATCTTTTTTATCTGAACTTTAATATTATCTGTCACTTGTTCATCTATTCTCATATTATCTTGTTACCAGTTTATTAAAGCATAATCGTGTGATAAAATCTTTTAATTTATTTATTAATATGTAGTTAGTTAAGGTATTCTTGCCGATAGCGAATAAAAAGATCATATTGTAGTGGACAAGACTTGTTACGGATCAGTGTAATATTATGTTTTTATATTTAAAAATGTAAACATAATATTACATCGACACAACGCTACCTTTGAACCCACATTGTGTCAGAACTCCTACTGATCCGTCGGTATTTATCATACAGAGTTGCATATACAGTATAATATCCTTCTTCTTTAGGGACTACCTTTGCTGTGT
>JASHSN010000497.1 GCA_030038695.1 Nitrososphaeraceae archaeon | reverse complement strand
AGCTAATCCTTCAACAGTAAATACAACAGCTAATCCTTCAACAGTAAATACAACAGCTAATCCTTCAACAGTAAATACAACAGCTAATCCTTCAACAGTAAATACAACAGCTAATCCTTCAACAGTAAATACAACAGCTAATCCTTCAACAGTAAATACAACAGCTGGTGACAGGAATAAAATGGATACAGTCACGCTTCCAGGCACCACGACAACTATAGCAACAACAGGTAATAAGACGACATTTTCAAATACATCCATACCCACAACAAGCGGTGACATGAGTAATGTCTTTAGAAATTCGTCGACTCACCTTGTGATGTATGATGTACATTGTCTACGGGTTGATTACCGTCATTCTGTTGACCACCGAACCCACGGTCACTGCCATACTCATGACCACGGAACCCACGGTCACCGCCATACTCATGACCACGGAACCCAAAATCACCGTCATTCTGTTGACAAGGCTAGACCATGCATCTTTCAAACAAACCGTTAGCTAACTTTCCATCTGCAGAGCCGCTTGTGGAACGACCATTTGCATATATACCGTCTTTACCACTTCCATGATGATGCCGCCCTTGGTTCCACCTCTTGCTGTTCCACTGTTTATGGCCGCACTATCCGAACATCCGAAACACACAAACCTGATCGCATTGTGACAAGAATTCTATGTGATTTATTACCATAACATAATTATTGACTCTTCTAATAGGCATTAACAATGCAAAATAGAAATCAAAGATTATCGGGATTTATTGCAGTTGCAATGCTATGTACAATAATAATCTCTGTAAGTGCAATACAAAAGTCCTCTTCTCAAAGACAAATAACTATTAATGGAGCAGGCGCTGCCTTTCCATTTCCACTGATTGATACTTGGCGTGTTGCATATCAGAAGGATCGCCCCAATGTAAACATTAACTATCAATCCATAGGAAGTGGCGAGGCAGTCAAACAATTCGCTGCAAAGACGGTGGATTTTGGTGCCTCCGACACTCCACTCACCGCTGAGGAACGACAAGAAGTTCCAGCAGTGGTCCAGATCCCAGAAACAATAGGGTCAGTAGTAGTAGCATATAACATACCATCCATTCAAACCAAAATATTGAAGCTTACAGGTTCAGCTCTTGCTGACATCTTTCAAGGTAAAATAACAAAATGGAATGATCCACAGATAAAGGCGCTAAATCCCGGAGTAAATCTAACAAATTCTAACATTGTAGTAGTTCACAGATCCGATGGATCAGGAACAACCTACGTATGGACAAGCTATCTTTCTAGGGAAAGTCCATCATGGAATCAGACAGTGGGGGCTTCCAAGTCAGTTTCATGGCCAACTGGGATAGGTGTACCAGATAATGAAGGTGTCGCTAATGCTATTACAGGATCACCTAATACCATAGGATACGTAGATCTCAACTATGCGCTTACTAGCAACATTCCTTACGCTCTCATACAGAATGCTGCAGGCAAATGGACTGCGCCCTCCTTAAACTCTACTCAAGCAGCAGTCACCAATTCACCGGTAGCTCAACATCTACCAGCAGGCGATCAATCATGGACCAGAGTACAATTGTTAAATTCTCCTGGACCAAAAAGTTACCCCATTGCTACCTTCACATACTTACTACTATACAAAGACATGAGCACCAATCCCGGTTTAGATCCAGCAAAAGCAAAAGCGCTTGTTGACTTTATAGCATGGGCAATTACTGATGGACAAAAACTGGCGCCAAACTTAGGTTATGTACCACTGCCTGCAGTAGTCGTCAAGCACGATCAAGATACGCTAAAATTACTAACTTTCAAAGGAACCCCTCTATACACAGGACAATAGCAAAGAGAGGAACTGCGAGTTTGGCTCAATCTGCATCTTTTACTGCAAAATACGCGGTGGTATGGCTCGGCTTCAACATAGATGAATATATTTCACTCATTCCACGTAAGCCTGTTGAAGGATTAAGGAGAAGTTTTCCCGCTCTCTGTCCCCCTGTAGTGAAGTCAAACATATTCGCAAGTGAGCCAGCTTTGGCATCAAAGGATTGATTACCTATTCGTCCCAATCCCCAATTATCTTCAACAAATCCAATTATAGAAGTCTGGTCAGTTATTTTGTGGTCAACAAAGTTTACTTTTGCATAGGGCGAGATGGCTAAGAAGGGAAAACGAGGTCCGTATCCACATCGATCTTGGTATTCCCCAGTATGAGCATGACCACAAAGACCTGTTCTACCAAGTAGAGCATCATGTTCAGGATCATTAGATTGGCTTACTATTTGCGGCATAACATGATCATACCAACCGTCTGAATCATCCCACGTAACTATAATCAACATGCTATTCCGGGGTTCCTCTGGTGGGTTAGTGGCGTTTGGGTAAGTGCCGAAGTAGTGGTCGAAAGAATTGTTCTCTTGATATAGCAGTACAATTCTTTGATAGGTGTGGCTGTTGTAAATGAATTATTAGTGAAAGAAGAGGCAGTTGCTGCTGTTACTGTTCCAGCTAACGTAAGGATAATCGTTAATGAGATTGTACTCCATATTTTCTTCATTGTATTCAATAAACACGTGAATTTCCTTCTTTTAATCTTGTGCTAATAGACTTTATAGATCCCTGTATTTGATCCTTTTACCAGTTAGCAAATTAGGATGTTTCATAAAAATCGTCGTCATGCTCTTCATTATCTGATTATGCTCACAATTCAAAACCACAAATCTACAATAGTCCAAGTGGTTGGCACTTAAATTTTCAAAACGATATTCAAGATTGGATATTTTATACACCTGCTGCGAGCACAAGGCTAATAAACGGATAGAAGTTATTCTCTGGCGAATAATTTTATTATGAATGTTTTGGCAGTCATCCAATCATTTATTCGCACTGTAAGATCAAATAACCAACATATCAAACGCTTATTTCTTTCCCAGTGATTATACCTACATTATATTACCGACTAGTAACAACTCTTGGGATTTTTTGCACTTAGACCCACGACTTGCTTATAAGCTTCTTGATTTTGATAACATGTTTATAGATAAGTATTACATCCTGGAGAAGCAAGGTGATTGAAGAACGGAGAACAGAAGAAGATAAAGATGCAAGTACAGAATATATCAACCGTCTGAGTAAAACTAAAATCCTAATCATAGACGAAGAGCCTGATAATGCCTTGCTCTTTAGAAAAGTCCTAATGAATGAGGGATTCGAATATGTTGAGACAGCTAATGACCCTAGATTGGTGTTAAACAATTTCAAGGAAGGTTCGTATGATCTTTTGATTATTGACCTTATAATGTCGCAGATGGATGGATTCAGCCTATATGAAAAAATGAAAAAAATCGACAATAAAGTGAAAGTTTGTTTTCTTACAGCCTTTGGAATAAATTATCAAGCTTTAAGAGAATTGTTTCCTGCTGCAACTACCACTGATTATATAGAGTGCTTCATCTGCAAACCAGTTAATATAGATGATATGGTAAAGCATGTAAAAAGAGAGTTAGACCGCAGATAATGGTTCTATTATACTAAATCAGTTTTACGTCATATCATCTAATAGAGGATAAGGCTCAATAGACAATTATCAAATTCTATGCCTTAAAACGCAATGCATCTTCACTTGCGTAGCTCGCAACAGCGTTATCTGCAAGTCTAGTGAAGCTTAACTTGGATACGACCTCCGCCAGCCGGCTAGCAGGTATTGCACAAGTCATTTCCGTAGGAATCATACCTGTACGTACTCGACTTAGTGCACAGCCTAAACTCATCGCGACCTCTTTTTGCTCTTTAGCAATGGCTACGATGTGACATTGAGGTTTGCCATCGATGCGTAAGCTAGGTATTGCGTCGTGCAATATCATAGCTTGCATTCCATTTATACGGAGGAGAATAACATTTGGATCCACATTCGTCTGTCCAAGGGGACCATACGTAATGAAATCAAATCTCTCCCTAACTACAGGTAACTTAGAAAACGCGTCTTCATTTATCCAACCAGATTCAAATAAGCAGGTGACATCAGAATTACCTGCCACTTCGTCAATCATCTTCAGACCATGTGTTACGCTACCAACACTGCAATTTCCATGGTCTTCTCGAAGAGTTGAGAAAGTTCTGTTCGTAGCTTTCACCCAAAAAACGCAACCCGCAGGAACTTTGCCCGTTCGCCCATCTGCTGTCGGCTCTGGATTCTTACCCTCGTAAATTTGTGCTCCCTTAGGGGGAACATTTGAGAAAGTTATAGCTATCGGTGATGATTGGAGGTTCAACAAAGAAGTAAGTTCAGAAGACAACGACGACCAGTGGCTTTTACTCATTTATTTTACTACCATTCAAGATAAATATCCTGTCATATATGGGTGATACCACGGAGTATGATCAACGTCATATTATTAACATATAAACCTTTGTTATTAATACCGATGTTATATTACTAATAAAACTATTAACACATAAGACTATTAGCAAATAAGACTATTAACAAAGAAGTAGCATCACATTGTATGCGGGTTACTTGGAATATGTTAACTAATCGTGACCTAACAAACTCTGCGAATTCAGTAATCACATGTGCCAACGGTAAAACATACAAGAGTAGCCAAAATAACGAACCGTTGTTGTTAAAGTTGATTAATTCCGCAAATCACAGGATAAACACGCCGCACCGTAATACTCCAAGTAATGAGCATTCAAAAGCCGGATACTTACATCGATTGATCTGGTCTGTCCATTGCCTGACCTGATCCGGAGTATATCAGCCTCATGGCCTCCGTTATCATGTGCCATCTTATTGCTTCGACTCTACAAAAATTAAGTTGTGAAATAAAAGCTAAGGTTAAAGATTCTGAAAAACTAGATCTTTATTACTGCACGAAAGCGCACATTTCCAGCAGCTACGTTCTCATATGCCCTACCAATATCATGCAGAGAGTATGTTTCAGCAATTACTTTGACTTTCCCTTTCGCCACGTAATCCAATGCCTCATATAGATATTCCCGGTCGTTTTGTATGGAGCCAATAATGCGGCTGCGATTTATTAATATTTCAGGAGTAATCATAAGTGGTTCGGTTGAAAATCCCATGAGGACCATTCTTCCATCAGGTCGCAATCCCTTCAATGATTCACCTGCAGCTTTGTAGGAGTTACTGGTCATCAGAATGACATCTGCTCCTCCAGCTTGCTTCAATGCCTCGCCATTGCTGACAATCAAATCAGCTCCAAGTTTCCTTGCCAAATCTTCTTTATCTTTTGAATGCGTTATAGCAATTGTGTAGAAGCCCGCAGCCTTTGAGTATTGAACAGCTAAATGACCTAAACCTCCAATACCTACTACAGCGATTTTCTCGTGCGGTTTCGGATCAGCAAATCGCAAACCGCTCCAAACAGTATAGCCAGCGCAGAATACAGGTGCAGCCTGTTCATACGATAAATCATTTGGTAACAAAATCGTTGCATCGGCATAAGCAACCATATACTCTGCATGGCTGCCAGGGGCATTGACGCCAGTAGCCACGGCCTGGTTACAGAACATTATTTTGCCTCGCTGACACCATTCACATCTTCCACATGAAGATTGATACCAAGTACTCCCACTCTATCGCCTATTTTCCGCTTGGTAACTCCATCACCTATTTCAACAATTTCACCCGCTGGTTCATGACCAATAGTTCTAGGAAATGGAGCAGTAGGAACCAAACCTTCTGTGATATCAACATCAGCGTAGCACAAACCACTTGCATGTATTTTTATTAGAACCTGATTCGTACCTGGATGTGGCGTTGGGACATCTTTGACTTCCCATTTACTATGAATTGCCTGAACTAACGCAGCTTGCAATCTAATAGTACACCTCATCAAGGACTTATTAAAACATTACTTTTATCTAAAGTATTATATATCACATTGATAAATCACGGTAACACATGTAGCAACATTTTGACATTTTCATTGATTTTTCAAGCTCTATTATTCCTTCTTTATTATAAAGTTTTCAATGAAAAAGCAAGATCTCCTTTGGAAGCAAAGAAACCCGATACTATCACATGAATATTCCCCCCACGATGAATAAGTATTGTTGTTCATCCTTTGTTGCCGTGTTGCTGTTGATCTGACTTTAAATCCAATTTTGTAAGTCTCGCGTCTTAATATCAATTCTTGTTGACGTGTGTTTTCACTTATAGCATGGTGTGGTGCGATCTATCTTACTAATAATGCCATGAAATGTTTGCCATTCGATTATGGAACATTGCTTTATATATATCCCCTATAGAATCGTCTGTACCATGGAGGACAACACAAAATATGACGTTGCTCGAGAGCTGATTTCGGATATTCTGTCCCAAGGGGACGTATCACTATCACTTAATAGTGGGAGTGGCATTGCTGAATTGAAAATAGAGATAGGATTGCCATTTAGAATTAAAGATAAGTGGGCAACTATAGGCGACGACGATAGACCGTGGCACCTTCATCTCAATATGGATGAAGTTGTAGAGGCACGGTTTGTAAAAGAACCAAGACATGACGGGAGACAAAGTTATAGCATACGTTTCTTTGATTCAATAGGCCGCTTATCAATACGTGCTAACTTTATAAAATTGTATGATAATAACGGCAACTTGATAATGGAAAAAATTGCCAAATTCGATGAAATACATATGAAACATGGTGGCAAGGAGATAGTATCACTCAGAGGCCAGTAGACCAACAATCGGTCAGTATTGGTAATTCACTCGTAGGGTAACATTGGCGGTACTGTAATTTGAAAACAAATATTGCAAAAACACAAATGATACTAGTTACTTTAAGATTTTCGCATTCTGTCAAAAGATGTATGTTGAAATATCGATGTACGTATAATACTCTCAGTTATCTTACAGGTATGTGAAAACATAACATTACATAAAGCCTTTCATAGTATCCATGAATAATTCAATCGCTTCGTATTCAAAAGGATCTTGAAATGCCAAAAAGAACTGGTCTATTCCAGCATCAATATACTTCCTAACCATCTGTACGATATCCTCAGGCTTACCCACAAGCGAATGTTTTAACAACTGATCTAGCACAGCGGGTGCTCTCTCCATCTCAAACAACTTTTTCTTGTATTCAAGTTCAGAATCAGAATTTGCAATTATGACATCTAATTCAATTGATTTCAGTAACGTCTTTGTTGTCGGGCTAGAAAGCTTTTCAAATTCTGAATTCACAGAAACAAACTGCTCAGGAGAAAGATAAGAAGATTCCCATACGTCAGCATGTGTTGCGGCCAATTGCATCATTTTTCTTCGCTTCGCTGCTACTGTAATGGGAATGGATGGCTTTGGATTTTTTAATCTAGCTGCGTTAACTTTGAAATGTTTTCCACTAAAATGAACCTCTGGCTTACTCCAAAGTAATCTTAAAACCTTAAGACCCTCATCTAGTAATGAAATTCGTTCTCCTGCACTAGGATAATTTATTCCGAATGGATACCACCATTGTGTTGCGTAATCCTGTCTTGCTCCAGCACCAGTCCTAAATTCTAATCTTCCGTTTGATATTTCCTGTAGTGTCGCAGATTGTTTAGCAAGTAGTGCAATATTTCTGTATTGCGGAATCACGTAAGTTATTACCGGCCCAAGTTTTATAGTCGCTGTCATAGCTGATAACTTTGATATAACACTCCAGCAATCCAAATCTATCTCTGCTAATGACTCTCCGTAATAGAAACCATAATATCCTAATTTCTCAGCTAATATACAAATATCTTTTATTTTCTCATAATCAGTACCCCAAACTTCTAGACAGAATCGCATATCATATCTATAGGGTTGATTTAATATATATGTACAAAGAATATGCCGAAACGGTTCCTGCAGGATTGATTACAAAGTCATGTATTCCTGATCACTATCAATATGCATACAGTACACTACTACACATAACACAATTATGTAATAGTACAACGCGCCGGAAATGAAAGAATATAGCAGAAGGATGATCACACAAATGTATAATTATGTATAATTAAAAGACACCTATCAAGCCCTGCTCGGAAAGTAATACATGTACACTAGATTAAAAATGATGGTCAAAATACCGTACTTATTTGTCTATACCTGCTGACATGCAATTTACGGGAACAGTTAGATAAAGACCAAATCAATTTGAAAACAGTTATACAAGTCAACAGGTATATTACTCTCGAAGATGTGTTATTTTATCCTTTTTACTTTTATCGTTCTTTATTATCCCTCTAAGGTTTTTTCGTGGCGGGATCTGTATACACCTTTGTACTCTTTATATTCAAAGTTTTATGAATCAGAATCATTGCCTGGGTTGAATAGAGGATTTTAATGGTAGGTCCAGATAATAATCATGAAAAAAATACCCCGCCTTCTTCAGATGGTGGCTTCATTTCTTCGTGGCCATGGGTCATGGATTATGTAGATGTAAACGGACTCAGTAATAGAATAGGCTTACCAAAAGATCGTTTCATTGAATTTATTGTTAAAGAAACCGTTGACAACGCTCTTGATTTTATGGAGAAAGAAGCACCACAATTGATTAAAAAATATGGGTCATTTACACCAGAACTAAAGGTAATTGTCACTAAGGAAAGTAACTATTTGAGCATTAGAATCTTAAACTCAGATTGTGAAACCTCGGGGTTTACAGAATCGTTCATCCGTTCTATCTTTAACTTTCATGAGTCAACTGGTAGTAAAAGAAATCAATATAAAGTCACAAAAGGATGGTTAGGTGACGCGCTTAAAGCAATATGTGGCATTCCTTATGCCTTGACTCATGAAGTTGGTAATGATAATTGGAATGAGCCGTTAATCATTACTTCACGTAATAAGCAATTTCGAGTGAAACCCGTTATAGACAGAACAAAGAAAAAGCTATATGCATATGTGGAGATAGTTGAATTATCAGATCAAACAACCGATTTTACTGAATTTGAGATACGATACCCAATAGTTGTAGATGGAGAAAAGGGAATTATAACTAGGTTATCAAACCTTTTTTTACGATTTGCATTAATCAATCTACACATAACTTTCACTCTTGAATTGCTCGGGATGAAAATATTCGAACTCCCTGCAGTACAGACTATCTCTGATAAATGGAGTAATCAAATCAGCATATGGTGTTACTACGAGAAAGATTTTGAAGACTTGATAATAAATTTACAAAATGAAGACATGATGGCTTATTCTATCTTGAAAGAGTTTCGTGAAGGTACAAATATCTCAAAATCGGAGGCGTCCTTGACCATTGGTAAATTAAAAAATGATAAACAAAAAATCAGGGGACTTTACTCAATCTTACGAAATCAACGATATGTCCCTAAGCGAAAGACATTGGATCTTCCTTTTCAAATAAAAAAGAATGCAAGAATGGAGGCATTTAAGAAAAGAATACGCCAGTTGGGCCATGAAGTTATAGATATGAAATATGACGTAACTAAAGAATATTTCATATCTGAAAATAAGAAAATAGAATATCCGTTTGTCTTCGAGTCGGCAGTTATTCATGCCTCAAATCTCAAGAGCAATCTGCTCTATATTGAGGGTATCAATTCATCAATATCGTATGGCCATCCTTTTGTAAACCTAGAAGAACCCTTCACATGGCAAAAAAAGGGAGGCTCGCAATCTCCGCATTTAACTAGATTGTTAGAGGATTATGGGTATTCAGTATATCAAACCAAATGTTCGAAGCCACACAGCATAATAATAACAAATCTAATTTCGCCACGGACAGTATACCATGATTATGGCAAGTCAAAGATTGAAATGGTGCCATCTGAAGCAATTTCAAAACTAATTAAGAAAGTCATAATTGAACCAAAAAGCAAGAAACTAGTCAAATACTACGAGACTATAC
>JASHSN010000496.1 GCA_030038695.1 Nitrososphaeraceae archaeon | reverse complement strand
CTTCTTCTTCTAATCCCTTATCTCTTAGGACTATATTCAAACAACTAGAGAATTCTGTTGTACAAATAACAAGCAAGCCACCAAATCCTCAATCACCAAACACTAGCACATCAGGTTCTGGTTTTGTTTATGATAACCAAGGACATATTGTCACCAATGGTCATGTAGTAGGTGGTGCGATGGAAATAGATGTAACTTTTCCAGATGGCAATAAATATACTGCAAACGTTATAGCCAATGATATCTATAGTGACATAGCTGTTCTACAAATTTCGCAGAATGCTAGCAAGTCCCTTAAACCACTAATCTTAGGAAATTCCTCTGAGGTAGGTGTTGGAGATCCGGTAATCGCTATTGGTAATCCTTTTGGCCTAAGTGATACTATGACGACAGGCATAGTAAGTGGGATAGAACGGTCAGTTCCGATGGATGGAGGAATTTTAATACCAAACGCAATTCAAACTGATGCCCCCATTAATCCTGGTAATTCTGGCGGGCCATTGCTCGATACGCGAGGTGAGATGATTGGAATGAATACAGCTATATTATCTGGCACAAATGCATTTTCCGGAATAGGATTTGCAATTCCCTCTAACACTATAACAAAAATAGTACCCATATTAATTGAGCAAGGCTCTTATCCGCATGGTACGTACAGTGCTATGATGGGCACAGGTAGTACAGGAGAAAGCGGGACGAATGTTGGCGGTGTCGATCCACATTTATTCTGTAATACAGGAGTAATGACGCCTATTTGCAAATAACTTTCTCAAGCATCTGCTTCTACATCGTTATCAATAAATGACCATGGATATTATCACTTGGAATGGTTTACTATGTCAATCATGCCCTAATACGTTAGGCTCACTGCCTGGCAAAGGGATAGAGAAAACGGATGGAGGAACTTCGTCTGTGCGAGTGTGCTAGATGTGATTTGTCAGCAAAGGTGCGTCCACTGTATATACCATTGATTACAGCACGGTTGTCATTATATTTTTTACGAAACATGAAAAATCGGAGGATATGATGAACCGGACATATCTGACAGTCAATCTTCAGTTCTAGAAGAACTTGGAAGTTTGGACGCCCCCAGTCAAAGACAATGAACTCTAACATGTAAATACCACAAAATCCATTATAAAACATGGACGATTCTTCTAGCAGATGTGTGAAAATACCATTGGTCTGGAATGCTCCCACATGCGATCGATGTGGTCATCCAGAGGTGGACATTTTCCAGGCTGAGGGAGAGTTCTGCTGCTCATGTTGGACAAAGAGAACTGAGCCCGATGTCAAGCCCTAGCAGAAATCAAATGCTTGCAAACTGGGCACTACTTCTTCCCCTGATATCCACTAAGTGAGAGGGCGTCATTGTAATCTTGAGTACAGGAAGGGTATTGGGTGCCCGTGTAAGTTAGAATCTAGACGAGAAGTAGGATCTGAACGTTGCGGTGTCTCAAGTTGTTAGTTGTAGTCTTGTAGTCTAGATAAATGGACTGTTTTATAATCTGAGTCAAGCTAGGTATTTACTTTAAATTATTAAATTCGTTAGGTCTAATGACTCCAATTCGTTTATCCACCAGCCATATCTTTCTAGGTGTTTTCTTGCTTCTATCATAATAGTAAGGCCACAGTCCCCAAAATGTGAGTCATATGTCCAGTCTAACTTATACCAAGATTTCCGCCACAGGCGCAAAAATTGAACTCGTCTATTCGAGAATTACAAAAAGGACATTGTCCTACACTATCATAATCTACTTCAATTGAATCTTTGCCATAAATTCTACGGTGAATATTAATTTCTTCTGGTATTTCTTCTATATTCAATTTCTATCACATTTTAGTACACTACTTTCACTATTCATGAATATAAGGCTGATTACACAATATCTGAACGTTTAAAAAACAAGCATTTGTTTTGATTGATTTGTGATAATAATATTCTTTAAAATGTAATTTCTATTATTCAGGTGTTAAGCGGATTCCATAGTTAGTAAGTTTGAACACCAAATCGACATCTTGTTATTAAGCCAGAATTTACGTGTTTTAAGACTAGACCTGCGCCGGCTTTCTCTCTTAGGTCATATATCGAAAACCATGATTCTTACTTGGCCAATACCAGTACCCAATGCCGAATAGTACCCAATACCAGTAATCGTCATCAACAGGCCGTTTCGTCTTCTTTGGCCAAGATCCGAACCTTCTTTTTCGACACCTCCTCTATCTCGATCTTGATATGTTTGATTAGGCTCCTAATATGCGTAATCAAGATTCCTTAGAGGACATTCATCTGAATGCACGTGGGATGATCCTCTAGCTGTTATGTTTTTCCAGTATAATCGCCTGCTACTTCTAAGACATCATCAGATTCTAGGACTTGTGATGGTGCGTTAACCTGCTAAATATCTCCACATCTCTGTTAGACACTCGAACAGGTAACAAATATCTTATACGAGAATCAATTAAAACACGAATCTCTGCAGCAGATGCGGATTAATTACATCTCCATTCTAGATATAATTACTGAACCCGTGACATTGTAATGCATTTCTTGTTGCCATGAATGAGCCTTTGTTTTGGTGTTAATACCACAATGACCAGAGATTATGTTTTTTCCGAAAATGATATGACACATCCGGCTTGTATCAAAATATTGGTTTTTTTTACTAACCTGGAAGAGTCAGTTCATTTAATGGTAGGCTAAACGCAAATGTAGCTCCCTTTCCGTCGGCATTATTGTCAGCCCATATCCTTCCCCCATGAGCCTCTATAATATTTTTAGATATGAATAAACCTATTCCTGTACCTCCGGGTGAATTTGTAACAAATTTTGAAAATAGCTTCGGTTTAATCTCTGGGTTTATCCCTGAACCGGTATCTTTGATACTCACATTAGCTTCGTTATTTTTCTTTTCTGCGTTGATTGTAATGTCTCTTCCCGCTTCTCTGGTGGTGAACTTTATCGCATTACCTAACAAATTTGATATAACCTCACTTATTCTAACTTTGTCTGCGTTAATGAAGATTGGTTCTGACGGTTGTGTGAATATTAGCTGAATCTTCTTATTCGATGATTCATTGCCAAAATCGTTTATCACATGTTCTATATTTTCAACTAAATCAAATTTCTCTTTATCTAGTTTTAGAGACCTTTCTTCTATTTTTGTCATATCCAACATATTTTGTTCTAGCCTCAGTAACTTCTTTGCATTCCTAATGATGGTATCAAGCTGTTCGATCTCTTGTTTACTGCCTCCTACTGCGCCACCACTTTTCCTACGCCGAAGAAGTTCTGCTAGACCTAATATTGGCTGTATAGGCGTACGCAACTCGTGAGCTGCTACATTAATGAATTCATTTTTTAATTGATCTTTTCTTTTCAGTTCCTCATTCGCCAGTTCAAGCTTCGTCGTCAAGTCACAGTGATTTTTAATAAGTTCCCTAATAGAGGCTGTCATGGAATTAAAAGATTGAGTAAGAGTCGAGAGCTCGTCTATGCCTCTTTGTCGTACTGTTACATCAAAGTTTCCCTGATTAATTTTGGATGTTGCTTGAGTAAGGTCAAATATCGGTTTTAGCATCCTCGCAACAAGGTATAATATTAATATCAGAATACTGACAATCAGAACTGCAAAAAGGATTTGTAATAGTATTAGATCGTTAGAATTCTTGTCTGTTTGTAATGCTAGTTGGACAACCAATCTATCAGAAGAAACAATTAGATCAGACGCCATTGATTCGAATTGTTTTTTTCGAAATTGCCCGTCTATTTCTTTTTTTGTAGCCTTTAATGCTATTGTTGTTGGTGCATTGGCCCGGTGATATGGCATTATTTGGGTAAGAGATGTTTTGTAAAGATTCCAATTTCTATTAACAATATTCCAGAGGTCGAAAAAGTTCGAGGAAAGAGATCTTAAATCTACACCTGAAATCATTCCTCCTTGTTTTAGGGTTATAATATTTGACTGTAATCCATTTACAGCAGCTTTTAGTTGCGAAGCGTTCGAAGTCCCGTCCAAATATTTTTCAGTTTGTAACAGAAGATTGGAAGTAAGAAATCTATTTTTGCCAGCAATATTGATTGAATTTCCCAATGATAACTGCTGAGACTGAAAATAGGCAAGCACACCGAAACTACTAACAATAAGGAAAATTTCCACGATAACTAGAAGAGTGATTTTTAATAGAATTTTAGAGTTTATTCTTTCTAAGATGTTAGGCAATTGTATCACATGTTACAAAATTTGCCTTCACACTTAATCCAATTCTGACCTAATACGGTTAACCAAAAAATCTATACTGACTGGCTTTCTGATAAAGCATCCTTCCTGTCTTGTTGGATATATCTCTCTTAGTGCCTCACGGTTTATTTCTCCAGTAGACATGAAGCAAACCCTGACGGTTTATTTCTCCAGTAGACATGAAGCAAACCCTGACGTTAATATCGATAGCCAATATCTTTTCACATAATTCAAATCCATTCATACGTGGCATGTTAATATCAACCAACAGAAGATCATAGAAATTCGGTTTGAATTCTGACAATGCTAAAACAGAATCGTTAGATGTATATACTTCGATTCTTTGGTTGACATCGACATCGTTATTGCTATCTTCGATTATTGCCCTGAAAGTCATAGTGAGATCTGCATCGTCATCTACAATCAATATTCTCTTCCAAAATCGTTGTTCGTCTTTTATGACAACGGTACTATACAAACGATCTTGTACGTGACCCATCTGCTTTTTATTAATAAGTGCACTTTTTAGGTTCATTCACTTTTCTTGTCATCTGGTTATTTGGTATTCTTCAGTTATCATTATCATATATTCGTCCTCTATATACATCCAATTCCTTTAGAATGCCTATTACCAGAGGGATCTCCAAATCAACTTGCATTGCTATGAATTCTTCTGGAATGTTACAAAGATACAGACTACTAACAATTCGTTTCCTGTCTTCAGAAACGTCGTTAGGACCACCTGTCGCGTATTGTACGCTATCTAACATGGCTAATACAATTTACCTTTTCGTAGATAAAAGGTTGGCTAAGAAACATTTGAACGTTTGATAAATAAAGAATTATTTGACCTAATATTTGATAGGCCAATCCTCGAAAATAGAACTTCTTGTTATTCAGATATAAAGGATGTCTTCCGTGGAAAACATGATTCTTTGTACTCTAGTGCAATCTCCTGTTTCTTCCCACTACGTATTTTATAGCTAAAAAACGTAAAAGTATATCTTTACACACAAATCCATTTTAATCAGCAGCAGGTATGAGCATTAACAAGGACACTATTTTCTTAAGCGAAAAATTTTCACAGTTATGTTATAGATAAAACCGGATTTTATATAGAAGATTGTTATAGGTTTTATGGCGCAAAGATAGAGCATATGCTGCAAGGTTTTTGTATTTTGGGGATATAGATGAAATACATCATTTTGTTTTGTATCACGTTTGGTTACTAGCTGATTTGCGCAGTGTTGGTAGTTAGATCAGCGCTGCGGCGTAGCAGTTTAAAGCAGTGTATGTTTCTACTTTAAAAATAAAAATGGAATAGTCAGCAAGAACAGGAACTACACTGATAAAGTATTTGCAGCATGCAATGAAATCACAAGGCTACCAAAACCCTTACAATCCTGATTTCGACGTCTAAGGCTGACGACCTGGGTATCAATTCTTGCGACTTGTCTTTACTAATTTCGTTATCAAAATAATTAATCCCTTGTTCTAGCACACGTGCTACATAGAGCCTGAATCTATAAGGTAGAAATAAGCACATTACAATGCAATCTCTTCGAAGCTTAGCATCACCACTAATAAAGTGTCGACTTGCACCCTTTTTGGTGATGATATTTTTCGTTATCCATAATCATAAGTCAGCTCATTTTGCTGGAGTAGTCTAATTATGTACTTGGTAATGGTTGGTATATTCTGTTCCATCTTTTCCAATCCAACAAATAGCGTATTTCTATCAGGTAAGGGAAAAACCAGGGCATGTAGGTCATCGAAATCGACGTAGAGGTGACGCAGCAATCCAAGTTTTGCTGAGAATTTGTAAAGGGAAGATGCTGCATGGTTAACTGATCTTACTAAATCAGCCATCTCTTTTGTGTTAAGCAAAAGATTCACATCCTCTCTCATCCTGAACTGACGCAGCGTTCCCCTGGGCGTTATCAAACTTACGGAACGTACATTAGAAGATGCCAACAATATTTGTAAGATAACAAAGTCTACAACCTCTTTGTAACTTCCACTTTTCAATTGCTATATCTTCATGGTACAACCGGTGTTATAATATAATATCAAGCAAGTACCGATTTGAGGTTCGACCAAACAATTTTTGTAATCATTTGAATTAATTTCATATATTAGGTTGCAAGAATTATACTGATATCTCATCAAAAGGATAATAAGTATAATAAATGTATGAATTTTTGAATAATTAAAATTTTATATATTTGATTGTTGTAATATATTAACAATCATATGGTGGAAGCAATATTAGATTGGGACAGGTTGAGGCTCAAGTGCGTGCGTGCAGCAGACATGGGAGATTTTGGAAACATTATTGCAACTGATAGGGATTCTATTATCATAATGCAGGGAAGGCATGAATTTAAGGTACCGAAATCGTGTGTAGAAGGATACAATGGAAGCGAAGTTTTTTTGAACATACCTTCCAGAGAGGTCCACAAATTCGAAGTCAAAACCTAGAAGTATACTGATATAATTACGCAGTATCGCATTTAAAAGAAAATATACCCGTCGCTATTGAATTGACTAAGTTTTTTAGTTTTACAATATCACGGACGGTCCATGTATGAGATTGACCAATCCGAACCGATTGACCAATCCGAACCTCAAGACCTCCCATTGACGAAACGACTTACACATTATCAGCCTTCTTGTGGTACACTTATCTGTCGGCTTAAGATAAATTTGGGAAATACGCATACGCAAGGTCTATCTGTGTGTTAATCGCTTACATGCGGTACACTTGTTGAATGAAGCTCTTACTTGTGGTACACTTATCTAACTGTAGTCGCTCGTTCGTGTAAGAATCTTACGGAAGAAAAGTGATATCGGATGTCAATGAAATACATATCTACCAGATTGTATATACCCATCATCTTGGTATTTCCACATGCAAAGGCTAAAATGCGTATTGATGGTGACACGCTAGAAGACTTCTACGAACACGCAAATCTAGATGAAACCGCAATCATATAGTACCTTAATAATTAATCGCAATTAGGACAAACCTCAACATTTTGATATCGGAGGAGCTAAATTAGACCGTACCTAAATTACCTATCAAAGAATGCAACATGGTTGACAGTCATGATGTTATTATACCAAATCTGCTAGGCCCTAAAGTTTAATTGCACGTAGATACATAGTATATTATGAGCAGCGCGTGGATTAACCCAAACGCAGATCTCAGTAGTCAAAGTAAAATATGTCCGAATTGCGGTCAAGAAAATGACAGATACGGTTTACCTGTATATCCTTTTAACAAATCAACTAAGGTATTGAACTGGTGCACAAAAAGTTTAGGCACCGTAGTTGACATCACAACAGTTGATCGGGAACTTCCCCAGGCCGATAATACGTAATCGATTCTAGCAATTATTAACTTCTGTCCAGATGTACAGACGATAAATAGGTATATTTCCACTCTCCAAAGGCCTAAAGGTGTATCTTAATTTATTTGGTTGCTTGGGAACAGTAGCGTTAATTGTTCAATCGTTACCTTCATTTTTTCGAATCTTCCAGATTGTAGAATCCAAGATTGGTAGTGAATGAATACTATTATCATTATTATCACACGTGGGGCACATTTTGGTCAATTTATAAGGTCCACCAAGGTTTGAGGTACACCAGAAACATACTTTACAGATCAAGAAATTTACATGATAGCGAAGACCTGCTGTTGTCATAGTAAAAAGAACCCGACAAATAATAGTATCGAATAAGTAGGAAGATTCATACAGTATTGTTAGTTGACACTTCTAGTTATGTTTTTCCTGCATCACGTGCCAATTCAGTCAGCTTGTCTGTTACCCTTGTACTACAACGGTTGTCTTCTAGTTTCTATCGTTGTACTATTTACAGTGCGCCAATTCTCTGGTCCATCATTATGAGGGAAATCGACGACACCATTTTGCTTGGGTGGGCTTTTCTAGTTCAAGACAGGACAAGTTCATTGTCGCGTAGAAGACCCTACTTCCAATTGATGCTACCGTTATCGCGGGCGTGCTAATTCTTAGTAGTGTTGGTGCGTTGAAATTGAATATGTTCATCTAACTCGTCTTCAGTGGCAGCAATCATAATGCATATTTTAGTACATCATCATTTAATTGTCTTACATGTAAAAATGTCGAATGGTATAATACTTCCCACAAATCTAAACGAATTAGCCGAAATTTGGCTATTAATGTACTCATGTGCCTAATATCACTGCTTCTGCAATAGCAAAGTTATGTATGCAAGAAAGCTTTGAGTAGGTACCTATTCAGGGCTTAGGTGGTATCCTCACATTCTGTATTTGTTTTTAACGATATTTCAACAGGTGATAAGCAATATCATCAGACGTGGGTGAAGACATGTTGACAGATCAGAAAATATCTGTCATGACACTGAAGAAGATCAAGGAACATATCAAGGTATTACATCGCTCGGAAAAAAGTAGAGTGGTGATAATGATAAAGACAGTAGGTTGGTAATCAGCACCATTGCAGAACATGTTGTACGACACACATTTTCCTTCATTTTAGAATAGTCAGCTATCATCTCATCGGATTTTTTCTGTCAAAACTAAGCGTAATTCCACGAATATTGCTAAATCTCATATCACATACCTCATCTATGTTCATTGGAATTTGCGAGTTTTCCGTACTACAGATCGGACATTTTATTATGAGACCTCTGGGATTAAAGCATGTAACGCACCACTGGCAACTATCACAAAATTCAAGTATGATATTGGGAAATCTCTCTCCTGTAATCTTTTGTTGTTTCGTATTGAAATCTTCGTAGGGTATGATTAGGCTTTCAACAGAATCATCCCATTCCCGCTTTTCGTTAGATGCTCTCACTTTGAACTCTCTTAACTTCATATTTGTGACACTTATTGTTTTGCATTGTATGCAATTAGGACTTAACTGACATGTGACAATATTATCGCTTAATGTCACTGACTTCATTACGGTGTGATAAGACACATGTTTATGTAGCTGTTGTTTTTTTTCGACATGCATTGGTACTGTTAATCGATTCTCGATTCCTTTGTAGTCTGCTTTATCATAGTCTCAGCACTTTGAGATCCGACATGGCACAGTAGATGACATCACTGAGCCATAATTGTACATCCGATGTCGAATTATTCATAATACCACCTTATAGTTAAATCTCTAACGCTTACACTGCATTAAGTTATTCCTAGA
>JASHSN010000495.1 GCA_030038695.1 Nitrososphaeraceae archaeon | reverse complement strand
ATTGCTAAAGATTTATCATCTGAGATTGCAGACAGTATGTACTGTATAGTGGTTAAATTATGATATAGTACTGTCCTGCTGTCGTGCAACGATATACTACTGTAAACACAGCTACTAATATTCTAGTTTGCAGCGTTTATGATTTTTCATATCATACGCTTTTGTAGAGGCACACCGATGTATTCTGTTATGACACTGCGAGTTTATATTGCACTTCAGACTCAGCAATATCGGCAAGGCCAGGATGCTACTTGCTGTCTCCGCGTCAATTGATATTCATCTCTTAGTGAAAAAACTAGGTCATCTTTTGTGCTTGGTTTACGTGTATCTTTCCAATTAGTCCAATCTTTCAAAACTTGTGTACCCATAGAAGGAAATAGTCAGCACCAAAATATTTGGATAATGTGATTATAAACAGGAATAAAATGATCACGAAGAAACCCCATATGCTTTAGCTCTGGGAGGATGGACAGAGTCAGCAGCAAAGAATTTTATCTCACAAATCGTATATCATTTCATGAAACGAATCGAAATAATAATTCCACATAGGGAATTGAAGGAAGCGCATGAGATCCTAAAGCATGTAAATACTGGTGGAATGAGTTATTACACAATAGAAGGAAGTGGAAGGATAAAAGCCGATCCTATCTTTATCGGAAGAGGCACTATGCAGGCACAACCAGAATACATTCCTAGAACTAAGATAGAAGTTGTTGTTAAAGATGACCAAGTTGAAGATTTAATTTCAAAGATCACAGACACATTAGGTAAGGATCTGGGAGGAAAAATTTTTGTAGTGGACGTGCCAATCGCAGTAGACATAAGAACAAAAATGAGAGGAGATGCGGCGATTTAAGTCTATGTCCTAGGAAGGAATGAAGGCTGGACTGCAGACGCAAAGTGACATTTTCTTTATCCATTGTCTGTTTGATGCCGCAAACGAGAAGTAACAATGAGTGAGGAAGTGAGTTTATGGACTGAGGGTTTGTATTACTAAGGTTTAACAATATTTGAATGCAGCCACTCTTCTGCATTCTGAACTTCTTTCATTGTTAATTCATGACCACTATCCTGCCAATTGAGTGAAACTTTAGCACCTGCTTTTTTAAATATGCCAAAAAGTCTCTCTGCTTCTTGCTTCGGAACTATTGGATCATACAAACCGGAAGACATGAAAATATGTTTGTTACTAAGATCTGGTAATGTCTCTGGGACAAGGGGAACCATAGCACGAAAGAGTAGAGCTGTAGAAATTATTTCTGGTCGAAGTAATAGCTCACTTGCTGCTATGTTTGCGCCGTTCGAATAACCTACAGCTACCACGTGCTGCAAACTGAATCTGTAAATTCTAGATGCCTGTTCAACAAAATCTGCAAGTTCATAAGTGCGAAATTTGAGGTCTTTTAGATCAAAAACTCCTTCAGACAACCGTCTAAAGAAGCGAGGCATTCCGTTCTCCAAGACTTTACCTCGAGGACTAAGTATTGCGGCTTCGGGAGCTAACTGTTGTCCCAGAGGAAGCATATCTTCTTCACTTCCGCCAGTACCATGAAGTAGAAGGAGAGTTGCAAATACCTTTTTTCCTTGCGTTTCGTGTTCTCTTGTTCTAGATCCACTTACTTTATTTGGAAGGAGGAAGCGATGAATGAAACCAAGTTGAGTATTCTTGTCCATTTTTTGTTTAATTCTCCTTAGTATCACGCTTTTTCTTTAATACATCTTCTTTCTTGGGCAACTCTAGTCGAGGCAGAACTTTTTCAAGATCGTTACGCATAGATTCAAGCCAAGGAGGAAGCACTAGACCGGTACCGAGATCCTCAGCTTTTTCGTCTACCGTAAATCCAGGAGGATTGGTAGCAATTTCGAACAGAACACCTCCAGGTTCACGGAAATATACAGAATGGAAATAGAATCTGTCTATTACAGGAGTTGCATTTAATCCAGCTCTGACAATATTGCGACGTAAAACCATTTGTTGTTCATCAGTAGGTGTACGCCATGCTACGTGATGAACTGAGCCAATCCCTATAACCGTTTGTTGTTTATACGGTAAGCAAAGAATATCAACAATATTAGCTCGTCCTGATTCTTCTCCTCCCAGGCTAACACCATCTACATTCGAAATCTCATAACGGAAGCGATTGCCCTCTTGACTGGTGGGGGTGAATCCCAATTCATCAGTCAAAACGGAGGCAGTACGTTCGTATCCTTCTTCTGATAGAGTTACAGAATGAAAACCTCTTATGGCCTGTTCAGTAGGAATAGGACCTTCTCTCCATACATTAACACTTCTATCTTGAGCAGATCCATGTGTTACAAGTTCCAATCCTAATCCATCTGGATCATATAGCGTAATTACTTGTTCTTCAAAACGTTTGTGAGGTCCACGAAATTCGATTTGTCTGCTCTTGAATCTGTCTATCCAATACTTTACAGAATTCTCAGGAATTAGAAAAGAAGTCGCAATCACCTCGCTATTTCCTCTACGTCCTCTGGGAGCATCGGGCCAATGAAAGAAGGTAAGAATAGTACCTGGACGTCCTAACTCATCACCATAATAGAGGTGGTATGAAGTTGGGTCGTCTTGATTTACCGTCAGTTTTACAAGCCGAAGTCCCAAACTATTAACATAAAAATCTATGTTTCTTTGTGCGTCGCCAGTTATGGCTGTAACGTGATGAATTCCATGAATACTCTTGCTTATCATTTTAACCTTGTCCTCATTTGTCTTCTAAGTTGTTTGTATATATCACTATCTTCATAGATGTGAACAACTACGGGTCATAGACCGGTAGCCTCTTTCTGTCTCATTGCACTCCTGTCTGTACTAGCAAGAGTTATGGGTATGTTCACAGTTACTCCTACTTTGGAAATATATCCCAAAGCCCGGTAAGCGATATTAAAAGCAGCATTTTTACCAGCATTCTCTTCACCACAAGTCTTACACACAAACAATCCTTGTGTACTTCTTCTTCCTAGTTGGCTACACCTTCTACAAGTTTGTCATGTCCAATTCTCGAATATTTTGAATCATGTTTAAGATTACCCTGTTTATGTGATGTTGTTTATTGTGGTATGGCTAGCAATGTGGAGCGAGTAACCCTGACAGACAATCACACTGTTATTATTAGTGGGATTAGATTGATGGTAGTTTGGAAATAATAATACCGACCTTCAGAGATTCGTTGCATGTTTCTGAGAAAGCTATTACGAAGCAAATGCTGACCTGTCATGATAAATTCTTGAACTGGATAGGTATAAGATTACAGACTCATTGTTATTCTTTATTGGTTCACAATAAGGAATTCCTATGCACAAGCACAAGCACAACAACAACTACAACCACGACAAGCACCAACGGTTACAAGTCAATCACCATGGAGCAACAACTTGCAAATTAGCTCTGCTGGCTTTGATTCGTTCGAGGTATTTTCTTCTGGTGTCCACTAGTCTAAAAGAGGCGTGCCATTAGAAGACAAGTCTGCATTTATAACAGGGTCGTGATCGTCTAAGATTAGTATGAAAAATATATTCGTAGCATTAATGTTAATAATGGTGCTTTGTATTTCGACCAATTCGACCCTTGCTTACAAAAAAGATATTACAAATATTAAGCAGCCTGGGACGACCGTTGCTACGATGAAATCAAGTCCGGCCTACAGAATTGGTTTTGTGAGCGGCTCTGCAGGTAAAGATGAATTTGATATAACTACTTGCGCACAATTCCAGAATCAATCACAGCAGGATTGTCAAAAAGGTTATGATGCCGGATTTTTATCAAATCCTACTCACACACAATCAGTGTATTTCAAACATGGCTTTTCTGGTGGTAAAGCGCCTGTGGGTATTCCGGATAATGTTGGTTACTGTGCTATCTATCAAACAAAGCCACTGGCAGAGACTGAATGTATCTATGGGTATAACAGCGGGCAACAAATGAGCCATAAATGAATTGCGCTGGTTTTCGAATAATCGACTTTCATTGATGACAATAGAAAAGTGATCGCATACGACAAGCCGCCATGGATAAGATTTGAAGGCTGATCATTTGCGAATATTATATCACAAAAAGGGATTGACTGAAATATGAGAAGTCAAGAGGAAGTTGAAAAGATGTTCGAAGCAACGAAAAAAGAACTCGAGAAGATATTGGATTCTGAAAGAACAGGAGAGAGTTTACAAGAGGCTGGACGACTCATGTTGAGTGCACAATTAGGCATATTATCTTGGATGCTTGACAGGGGAAAAGCGTAAAAAAATGCCGCTTCAACCCATCATAACAGAAGATAACAATAGAAGTAAAGGAACCCAATTGGCCTGGCGTTTTTGGATTTGACAGGACGTTCCGTCATGCTTCACGCCTCGAGTAGTGGAATGACTATGTTGCCCATAGACCAGATATCGACTCTGTCATGATAAAACAAGATATGACGAACGAGCACATCTTTACTTCTATATTGTTTTCCACATTCTGGGCATTTGTTCATCTTATGACATTATATATGAGCAGCTCTTTTTGGCCTTTTCAAAACAAAATCAAGGATCTGATTTCTGATTATTTTGTCACTCCATTCTTCAGACTCTTGTTCGATAAAAAAAACTTTGTTCGATAAAAATCATTTGATTGACAAAACCGTGTTTGTAAAACGTGCAACAAGAACGGCATTTGGTCGAAAGATGGAGAGGCCTAGCTCTTTGAATTGCCTTTTTCGCTGGGGCAAAGAAGGTCGCCATATCGACTATTAAATTCGCCCTTGTTATATCAGGAAACCAGCCCCCAATGATGCGCAAATGAATACAAAAAGTTGTTGTTTGGATGTCCGATTCTCTTCAAAGAAGAGATGTAGGGAGCCGCATTTCCTTATCTCATGAATGTAAAGGGTAAGCAAAAAAACTATTTGTAAATTTTATTTGACCTGAAGAGTTCGCCCCTGCTTAAAGCCCAATGGTTCAAAAAAAAGGATGCTCCTGATGTTTCCTGGCCCCATGCTCAGGGAAGTTGTGGTTCTGAATCTCATGCGGCAAACGCCGGGATATGATCCACCGAG
>JASHSN010000494.1 GCA_030038695.1 Nitrososphaeraceae archaeon | reverse complement strand
GAAAGAAAGAAGGAAATTGGGACTATGAAAGCTATAGGTGCAAAACCCTTGTTTATTATGTCCATGTTTTTGAGTGACGCCGTACTCATTGGTTTTGTCGGAGCATCTCTAGGAATAGTTAGCGGTATAGGTCTTGCATATTTATTATCTGCATCTGGAGCTTCAGGAGGAGGGGCTTATATCGCACCTATCTTTCTCCCAAATGAACTTCTCCAAGTGTGGCTTCTCTCACTAACTGTAACCTTACTAGCAGGACTTTTTCCTGCTTGGAAAGCATCACGTCTATCACCTCTAATAGCTATGCGTGTATAATGTACAATGGCAGATAGATACAGCTGCTATGTATATTATAAAATACCAGATAGAGATGAAAGGAACTGCATGTTTGAATCGAACTTTTATAGGAGTGAATGTTGATAACCTTATATCAATTCAGTGAAAAGCATCTGGTTTGAATCGAACAGTATTATAGAATTGAAAGATATATGTAAAGGAAGATGGGGAATTAGCCGACTTGCAAGCTTTCTCAGAGATGCTCGTGACTAGGAGAGAAGAGCGACCAATATTCCTGCAGTGTTCCTGTTGAATATACCATCATCCAGGACAAGACAGGTAACGAATGCCATTCAACTTTCAATAGTTGCCATTCAACTGGGTTAATTTCAAATGCTTTCAAGAGTCTGGGTCAGCTACTAAATAGAGAGGTATAGTAGTGAGGTCTTCTGTGAGGAATCAGAAATTCCTCCTTTGAGGAATCAGAAATTAGTGTGGAGAAGGTGAGATGTGAACAGTAACAATACTCCCTCTCTGCACTCCGAAATACACCTGATTCCGGCTGGTGCTCCCATGACTGGCCCGGATATTTGAATTCTATAAACAATAATATAAGAATAGTAGTAAAATCCGTTATCGTCTATGGGAAGCTCAGCTTTTATAATCCTTGATATGCTCACTAGAGGACAACTAACTAGTAAGGCTATCTATATCGCTGCAAAATTGAGAATAGCCGATTATTTAAATGATGGTCCTAAAGACATAGAAAAACTGGCAAAAGAGACTAGGACCCATCCTAATTCTCTTTATAGGTTATTGCGCATGCTGGCTAGCATTGATATATTTGCAGAAACAAAAGGAGCGGTAGTAGAAGAGCATACTAATCATAAGAGATTCGAACTGACCTCTTTGGCATCCCTCCTCTTATCCGAAACAAAAGATTCAGTAAGAAACTTTGCTCTGTTGTTTGGATTAGAATCATTTAAGAAAGCTATAGATGACCTCTTGTATAGCATAGAAACTGGCGACAGTTCATTTAAACATGCAAATGGCTTGGATATATACGAGTACATACAACAAAATCAAAATGATGCTCAAATATTCAATAGTGCAATGACCTCACTCACCTCATCACACATTTCATCAATATTATCTATGTATGATTTTTCAAGATTTAATACTATTATAGATATAGGGGGAGGACAAGGTATGTTATTATCGACTATTCTAAAGAATAATGCTAGACTGCAGGGAATACTATTTGATCTGCCTCACGCAATCGAGAGTGCCAAGAGAATGTATGTTAAGGGTGCGAATTCAAAGGATAACAATAGTGATATTCTTGCCCGTTGCAAATTAATAGAGGGTGACTTCTTCAAGTCGATTCCTGCTGTAGATGCAGACGGTTATATCATAAAGAATGTAATTCTAAACTGGGATGATGAGTATGCCGGGGTAATCTTGAAAAATTGTTTACAAGCTATAAAAACTACATCATCAAATAAGACTAAACGAAAGAACAACATAAGATTATTAGTTATTGACATAATCATGCCAGAATCTAGTGAACCTTTTATTGGGAAATTTACAGATATATTAATGCTAGCACTAACTGATAAAGGAAGAATAAGAACTGAAAAAGAGTTTCGTAACCTACTTGAGGGTTCTGGTTTCGACATGGTTAACGTAATACGATCACCTGATCCTGTAAACTTTCTAAGCATTATTGAAGCTATTCCATCTGGATAACATATGCAGGTACCGTATTATTATATCTGGCCGCGGTTCAGTCTGCAGGAAGGAAATTGATTTGTCGAAATATTCTTAGAATCAAATATTGTTATTGGAAATTGCCTTGTAGTCAAAGATGGCAAAGTGAACTATTCGCGCAAGTAAAAAAAGTGACCCGAGTCGGTTGTCGTAAAGGACTGTCTTGAAGAGATCTCCAATAACATCGTCCGCTTCTATGAAGGTAGAGTAGCTAAGGTACCGATAAGGCAGTAACAATGAATGTAAATACTATATTCTCTCATTGTTTGAGTGGAAGATGTGGATCCGTTCTCGATGAGATCTGGACGACAACCGGAAATATTGTTTTTAAATACTTAATCAAGAGGGATCACTATGACAAAAACTAATACCAAAAAGAGTCAAACGCGACCATGTTATTACGCTATCGTGGTTTCTATGATCGAATCTATAATTAGGATGCTGAAGACCGAACTCCATAATATCAGATTACCACCATCATTTTAATTCTCTAGCTTTGTCTGAGAAATTTCCCGTCTCATCTACTTCGGCTATAAAGAAAGATAACATATTATCAAGAAATGCTAACTTGCCAGTAGAGTCTGTACTCCAAACCGCACAAGTACGTAATACTTGCTTCTTCTTCATTAGTCTCACTTCCTCTGTTATCTGTGTGTAATAATTTCATATAATAAACTTTTAAATCCAAGTTGGGCATGATGTACTCTAGAACCCTAGAGATTTTCGCTTTATTCTTGGAAGTCCTTTCATAGACAAGGATATTCTAGGGTTCATACTATATATAAAAATAGCGATATTTCTCCTCAATTCTCCTGTCAGGGATGTAGGCGAGAAAGTCCAACGACAACGACTAATGCTAATCTATAAACAACAAGAATACACAAAACTTACACTGGGTGAAGGAGATGAATTCCAAAGTATTTGAACTAAACAAACTTCTCTCTGGACTTGAGGACCAAGGCGGGTACTTTATAGATTTTATAAGTACAAGGGCTATCCAGGCTGGTATCATACGATTACACCCTGGTGAGAAGGATACGCAAGAACCGCATTCGGTTGATGAGGTCTATTATGTTATTGAAGGCAATGGCATTATCAAACTAGATGGAAAAGATCATCAAATCAGTCAGGGAACATGCATTTTTGTTCCTGCCAAGGCTGACCACAGCTTCCATGGGAATAAACAAGATCTTGTAATATTTTATACATTAGGCAGCAGAAGCTAAATGGATGATCAAGGTGTGGTTCCGGGTGGTGGAATAGGATAGGACATGTCATATAGGAAAACTGTGCCTGACATCCATATATAATACAGTACAATCATATAGTAAATATTTAAGTATATATTCGAGGCTGAGATATCACTAACTAATTTGGCCACAATGAGAGAACACCCAGAAAGATATGGTTGGTGGATAAACGAATTGGAATCTTTAGGCCTAAGCGTAAAGAAAATTAATGAATTCAATGATCTGAAGGAAATCCGGGACCTGACGGAGATTATAAAACAGGACAAATATATAGACTACGATACTGATTACTTCAGCAATGGAAACCTCAGCCAATAATTATTTCATTACGGGGCAAAGTTTCCGGCTTAAATTAGTCTAGTACTTTAATGCCAGATAGACAAAAATATGAATGGAATATACTATCAAACGACAAGGACAAAAATAACTAGAATCCGCCTGTCCATGACTAGTAAGTGTAGGCTAATTTTCTGTAAGCATTCATTAATGTCTACGGATTTTAATTGCGTGACAATTGGGACATAATGCTACACAATTTGATTCTCTGTTATCAGACCTGTCGCCATTTCTATGATGCCAATCAACTACATTCAATACATTATTCCAATCAGCACATCTATGATGTTGTTTTTCGAGAACCTTTTCCTTAAGGTGATCAGGAAAATGATGTCTTTCTTTATGCTTTCCATTTTCGGGTTTTAATTTCCATGCTATTGCAACAATCAGGATAAGGAGAAATACAATGAATGCAACCCAAGTATATGTCGGTGGTTGTGGAATAATAGTAGGAGTGGCAGTAACGTTACTATTAGAAGCAGGAGGCAATGTCCTAGTAGAATTGGAAGCAGGAGGATTAGGACTAGGATTTGATGTCTGCCTGTTAGTCGCTAGATTATTCCATGTAACATCATATGCCTTAAAATAGCCAGCACAGTAATAAGTGGTGTGTGCAACACATACCGGGTTGAACGGTATCTTATTTTGGAAGTCTATTGCCGCTTGTTGCTCTCCATGTGAGAATCCACCAGTATGCCGATCCAGTGAAGATAATGCATACAGATTTTGATCCCCGAACACAATTGCTAATAGGAATGTACTGTAAATCAGTACACATAGAACTACGTGTCCTACCTTTGTCTCGCTGTTGTTAATGCTAGTCATCCCGAATATCTACGTTTTAATCAGTTATGCTTGTCCTACAACCGTAGAACATTTTAGTCTCTCTTTACTAATATACTTGATACAAGCTATATACCCTAACTATGATCGATTTCTGTCGACACGTAGGTGGAATTGGAATTTCCCTAGTTTGAAAGACTTTGTTGCTGTCGGAGAAATTTACGTTAGGTGTCCATAGAGATTTTAATATATATAGCATGTAGTAATTGCTTGTTAATAATCTTGTTAACAATATAACATCATTATTAATAACGACGGTTTATATCTTAATAATCATTATCATTACAATTATGTTACAAAAACTGATGTTAGATCCAAAACAAGAGATTCTAGACATCATCGACAAAAATTCCTGGAAATATTAACACATCCAGTCATATGTGAGCTTCGACGATCAAGGGCAGGTTAAAGGATGTTGTATCAATGGTCTTGTGATGCTTTCAATGGGTTGGAGGCCAACGAAGGAAGGTTGGGCGCATCCTGACGGAGACTCTTTGAAGACATATGCTACAAAAATGAGAGATATGTACGGTCCAAACATTATCAGAGAGATCAATGATATAAATCAAATTTTGTTATAATGGCAGGAAGGAAGAGATAGGCTGGCGAAACTGTGGGAATTATAAGTCTTTTGGCTGACCAGTGTTCCGTCAAAGCAATCGTCGAGCCATGTACAAACAAGATATTAATCATTTCATTTTTTTAGAACATGCTTCAACCATCTGTACAATAAAACAATCGTAAGCCTGAGGATTCGTTGGTAAAATACATCTGTATTGGTCCGGGTCGTAGACTTACCTATTTTCATGTGTACGGTGGGCGTCGTGTCGTTTTCTTCTTGACCTTGAACTGTACCGATTAATACAAATGAAACAAGAGTGATTATAAAAACCGAATAAAACAAGGCATGTACAATGTAATAACAATGAATAGCGAATCCGATCTGCTTCTTAAGTGTATAAAATGTAAGCATCAAAAGATTGATCACGATAGAACTGCTGCGAGAGACAAGATGAAATGTTTAATTTATAAATGTCGATGTAAGAGCTTTGTGCCTGACAGGAAGTACTACAGATCAACTTACAAAGCAAAAAGGAATTTTTATATCAGTCATCTCTAATTAGGATCTAGCAATTATGCAATTCGGTTCTGAAAAGGATGAAAGTCAATGAATGTCTTCATTATTACTTTTTATCTTTCGGCCACGGTTATGTTACTTATTTGTTTATTCGGACTTTATATAAGCGTTGTAGAATATCTGAAGACTGGTAGGATAGTCATTGGTGAAGTATTAGTCAATACTGAATTTCCGTTACACAGTCATGCTAAGCTTGTGACATATCTGATGATTGCTTCTGTATTGTCATGGTTTTGTGTTACTAAATTCACGGGAGACAAAATGAAAAATATCCCTCAGTCAATTAAATCTGCTTTACAACTGATTATGCTAGCTATTGCAGTGATTGCTATATATGAATTCACTTACAATTTTTTCTTATGGAATTCTTTTGCGACAGCCAACTTAGTAAAAGGAGTATATAAGCTGGATAGCATAAGCATACCATATCCCAATCCCAAGACACCATGGAATCTGATATTTGCAACACAAATGACTCTATCTGCATTTCTTATCTCCGCACACGGATTTTATCTGATTTCAAAAAGTAAAATAAGAACGACGTACAAATACAATCGAAATTAACATTTTTATTTTCTGTGGTCTAAGCGGTTAGGATTTTTAAATCATAAGAAGGAGGGTAAATTGGGTTTATCTGTTAGACCGGAAGAAGAGAATTCGTAGACTACCTATCTCCAGTTATAGATTGCCTGGTTAGGGTTCACGAAGTATTGAGCGTCTCCATTTAAAATATACGCTCATCATCTACACTAGATCGCTTTTTGGACCATATTTGGCAAGCTTTTCACCTAAAAATTAGCATTTTGAGTTGATGTGTTGGAGTGGGTAGGAAAAGACTAGACCAGGGTGGGTAGGAAAAGAAAGGAGTAGATGGTTTCAGCCAGGTCAAGTGTGTTCTACGTGTTCGATGTTTTGACAGAACTTCGAATCCTCTCGAAGTTCGCCTGATTCACATGCCTTTATGAGAAGAACTTTTGTATCACAATGGTCTCTCCCTGCCACAACAATGCTCCCTTCGTTATTACTCTCCGGCTCCCAAGTATGGAACCCTGAACAGGCTGCCATGGAAAATTCCACCCTTCCAAACTCATAATCCTTTTAAACTTAAACTCTCTGCTGCTGAGATAGACAACCTGCCTGCCTCATATCAGATCTACACTCCAAGATGAGGCAGGCGCTTGGACTCAGATTAGGTGTTAGTGTTAGTCAACAGCTTTTAAACAGAAGCTCAAATGAGTCCTCCTTATGGCATTGCTACTTTGATTCCTTTTGTGGCATTTAGGATTAATTGGGCAATCTCATATGGGTGGGATATGAGCGAAGCATGACTAGATGGAAGTGAGATAGTAGTAGCATTCATCTCTTTTGCGAACATGCGTTCGACAGCAGGAGGGATAACGTGGTCGTTCTCAGACACCTGATACCATGTCGGAAGTTGCTTCCAAGCTGGAGAACCAGATTTTTCGTTTAGTATGCCTGATACATTAGCTGGTTTCTGCACAGCAGCCAGGACTTTAGCTTGAGCTTGATCAACATCTTGAACAATAAAATCATGGTATATAGCTGGGTTTACGTACGCGAATCCGGACTTATCGAAGATCAGGACAGGTTTTCCCTCGAAGACTTTCGGAGAAGGCGAATTCTTAGCTGTGTTCTCAGTTTGTCCCTCTTTTGCTCACGTTGACCGCCACATCGTAAATGTCAAAACTATTAATCCACATAACACAACGATCTAGATTATTTCCGTCGCAACTATCAAGTTCGGACTCGTTACTTTGTGTATATCTGACGCGACGAGTTGAAATGCTTGTTCATACACCATTATACAACCAAATAACCGGACTGGTACGAGCAGCCGGAAAGTATATCGCTAAGGATGATTATGCAAAATAGAGTGGTTTTCGGATGTGTTATCTGACCATTGAAAATATCTGTACTAGGATGGACAATCCGCGCATAACAAATTAACTAACGGATGTGTAGTTGATTAAGCACCCGTCTGGAAGTTTAGTTTTGAATTATGTTCGGTTAACTTCTCTTCGCTATTTTTGTTAAACTGGTCAACCTACTGTATACTTTGTGCATTATCATCATCTAGGAAAAAGAGTGTATAGGATTCTGTCCCCGTCTTTAGTTAAATAGGTCAGTCTTTTTGATATTTATCTGATAGATCTTTCGAAGAAAGGTCGCACATTATCTTATCGCTCTTGCCAAGATATCTTATCGAGCTGGTACTAATGATTAATATGCCAAGCCTAATGGTAAATTTTCCCAGATTGAATATGTTCGACTAAACTGTTGGACTAAGCTGTTGCAGGATGGGAAAGCTGTAATAAATCGTCTGATCTATCTCAATGGAATATTATCTAAGTTGTTTGATATTTTATCGACAATTGATCCCCTTAGAACTAATCATCGGCTAACTATTCCCCCATCAACTAATAACGTATGACCTAAGACAAAAGATGCTTTGTCAGACAATAGCCAAACTACTGCATTAGCAATCTCTTGTGGGTCTCCTATGCGTCCTATCGGTGTTTTTGACTTAAGGCTTTCTATAAGCTGCTTGTTGTCTTCAGCTACTTCTTCAAGCATTTCAGTTTCAACTAAACCTGGAGCAATAGCATTTATTCTGATTCCAGATTTGGCATATTCTAGTGCAGCTGATTTGGTCATTCCAAGCACAGCATGTTTGCTCGCACTATAAACTGGCTGTTGTGGAATTCCTATTACACCGGCTCCAGAAGACGTGTTTACTATTGCTCCACCTCCCGATCTAATCATCTCAGGAATCTCATATTTCATACACAACCAAACGCCTTTGACATTTACATTCATGATCTGATCAAAGACATTTGATGTCTGTTCTATTAATGATGAAGGATCTTCTACCACACCTGCATTATTGAATGCATAATCAAGCCTACCATATCTCTTGACTGTCTTTTCTACAAGCGACTTGACATTATCTTCGTTTGCCACATCGGTCTTCACAAAGATGCCTTCACTTCCCGCTTCCTTGACAAGATGCACTGTTTCCTCTCCTTCTTTAGCACGACGGGCGGCTACCGTGACCTTAACTCCTTGTTTTGCAAGAGCAACTGCGGTTGCCCTTCCAATGCCAGAACTAGCACCTGTTACGATCGCAACTTTTTGATCCGTCACGTGTTTTAAATTGTTCTTGCATTATTTATCGTTAGCGGTACTAATAGTCCGAATGATGGACAGCTGGGTTTGATACTACAAACAGGTCTCCGTGTTTTGCATGCCTATTAGGCTCCCTTCTCTTGTGTGGTATAATTGGTGTATATGGTAGTCAGATGAATTCGCCCCACATTGAAGTCATACTTTTCTTATCCGGATATGTCATCCTTCGTCAGCATTAGGCTTCTATACATAACCTTATATTGCAAGATTCTTTGCCACTTTGTATTCTTCTGGTGTTTACTTACTGGACATAGGAACTAGCGCTAAAAACCATATAATAATTTCTGCGTCCTGCGTTTAGGAAGATTACTACTGACCTTCATCTATCTCGAACCCATCGATTGGAACTTTCATCTCTACTCTCTGGTTATTATTGTCCACGTACCCGATCGTCACCCTGCGTTTTTCATCAAGCATTGTTCCTATCCTTGCCTACCATGCCATAGCTGGATTTTGCTATTTTCATCACCTCTAAAAGCTCTGTGATCTTCAGCTGCGACTCCTCCATCTTGGCCATATGCTCCTTCAACATCTGCTGCTCATTACGAAGACTCTGCAACTCCTGGTCCTTCTTCTCCCTCTCTCCCATACCCTTCTGATAAACTTCAAATGACATTACGAAATTACACTTGAAGCAAAATTGTGCATCTGGCTTGTTAGATTCTCTGCAATTAGGACAGATTTTGGGTTGTAATATGTTTGTTGACTGCTTCTCATCTTTCAGAATACCTTTTACCCTCAAACAAATCCTTCATTGATTCGCCGCCGCCAAAATGAACGTACTTGTAATGCATATTCGAGCGAGGCGTCCAACCAGCGAATTGCCTCAACTTTGCATCTGAGGATAACAACCTAGACTTTTCTGTAAATGCGGAATGTCTATGAACATAAGGGTTCCACCTTTTTCTGAGTAGTTCGGTTATGTTTTGTTTATCCGATTCTACTATCAGAGCTTGATGTCTGTTTGGTGGCGGAAGAAGCTATCAGATTTGTGCCTGACCCCATCTACGAACAGTTCTATACCGGTGACAAAACTGCTGTCATCAGAGGCAAACTCCTCTTCAAACCATACAATGATTCTGATTCATAAAACTTTGCATATAACGACTGAATAAGTTATTGTTTTGAACAGTAATACCCTGATGCTGTGCCCATTTCACAATATCCATAGTAGTTGTAGTATACTAAGCTGGGTTAAGAGGCATTGTTGTAAGATGACGAAGATGGATTCTGAAGTACTTATTGCGGCTAGCCTTCTTTGGGTGAATCTGATCGTTAGTCACCAAAACACTAGACACCCTAGGCTAGCTTTATACTAAATTATCAATAGAAGTTGGCAAAATGAAAACATGGAATTATGTCCCAGTCTCATTTAGCTAAGCCAAGTCCGAGGTTTCTTTAAGCAGTTAGTTCTTCTTCTTTTGTGTTAGCATGAGACATTCGTTCACTAGTTTCATATTGTTTGGTTGAGTCATATTCTTTCTCATTGTTTTTGTAATGTTTCGGGTCTACAATAAGTACTGGATTTTTAACATTGTCAACAACTCTTCTGACCGTACTTCCAACAATCCTACTTACCAATGAAGAATCTTTACTGCTAGCCATTACTAATAGATCAATGTTCATTTCTTCTGAAACCTTAATTATTTCTTCAGCTGGCTTACCAGTTTGTATTTTATAGGACACCTGACCTTTCAGTCCAGCTTGTTTACATAATCTTATTTTCTCATCTACCATGTTTTTTACTTCTCCTTCTAATTTAATTTCATAATTTCTTGTTTCATTTCCGTGTCTACTAGTGATCAATACAGCGCTAGAGTCAACGCTATCAACATGTTCGAGCACGTTTAGGATGATAATTTCGGCTCCAGATAAATTTGATAAGTAAATAGCATGTTTTAGAGCAATATCCGCCATCGTAGACCCATCGTGAGGTACTAATATTGTTTTATATTGAAGCGGAGTTGA
>JASHSN010000493.1 GCA_030038695.1 Nitrososphaeraceae archaeon | reverse complement strand
ATTACGTAACTGAAAGACGCGGCTATTCGACACTTGTGTTGCTAACATAGGATAAACACAAGGATACCTATAGTTTCTTGAAAGATTGCAAAGGCATTTTCTTTCGTTGTTGTGATATATGCAATGCATCATGCCATGACTATGGCTAATCAACCCCGAAATTTTAGTGCACAGAAAGAAGATATACAATCTAATAACTAGAATTGAACGGCAGGATTCGTAACAGTAGTAGTCGGCATGAACAATTTATAGGTCTGATATCGAATTGTAGCTTTCTCGTTCGTACCTAATTCAACTGATAGATTATGTCTCTTAAGGTGAATATTCAAATCTTTCCAAAGATTCTAACAGAAGACCACTATTTGTGATGTTGCTAAGTGTTTCTTGCAAAGAACCAGATCTCATCCTGTACATTCCAACTTTGAGTTTAGTGCAGCTAAACACTAGCTTGCTTTAACATGAGCCCGTGCTACAAGTAGCTAACCTTTCCCCATACTCAACTTCTGACCTGATCAAAAGGAATTGTATGTACTATAGGAAACGTCTTCGTTGCGACTTAAGAAGGGTAACGAAAACGACCTATGAAAGTAGAATCATTATATAACCATCCCATTTTATCATGATAACGTTGCGACGGTCGTCCAGTTTGGTCTAGGACATCAGATTGCCAATCTGGTAACCCGGGTTCAAATCCCGGCCGTCGCATCCGATATCTTCAATCCATTAGATGGTAGGTTCGAGTTTCAAATAGACTAAAGTGCATGCGATCCCTCAGGTTCAGGTACATTAACCTAAATAACCGCCTCACACAGAAGCACAGCTCCACTCCCGTTTAGCAGCCTGCTCCTACACAATCGTTGAAGTGTTTCTTTTAAGCCCAAAAGAAAAATTTGGAATATAATAAAAGACACCTAGTATGATTGCATACCAAACCCAATTTGAGTTTAGTCTAACTCAATCAATTCAAGTCTATTTTACTTTTAAGATCTCTAAATCTATTTCTAATAGTGACTTCTGTTACCCCGGCAGCGTTCGCTATATCGATCTGCGTTATAGGCTCTCCAGCATTCTTGGAAGACATATAAAGAACCGACCCCGCTAGGCCCATCGGATCCTTCCCTGCAGATATTCCACTTTTTGTAACACTTGTCATAATATCCATTGCTTGTCGCTTCGTCCTCTCACTTAGCTTCGTTTTGTTTGCAACTTTTGCAATACATTTCATCGGATCAACGACTGGCACTTTCAAATCGAGTTCTAAGATTAGTAGACGAAAAGTTCTTGCTAGTTCTTTTCGACGGAGGTTTGTGAGAGATGCAATATCGTTAAGGGATCTAGAGATTCCCATCTCACGACAGGCTATATAAATTGCTGCAGACAATACAGATACGATAGTTCTGCCGCGTACAAGTCCTTTTGCCTGCGCTTTTCTATATATATATGCAGTCTTTTCGATTACGGGCTCAGACAAAGCCAATTTATCTTTCACTCGTTCCAAGCTGCTGAATGCATGCCTCAAGTTCCTATCGGATGGGCTATATGCTTGGATGCGAAGATCCCACGTTCTTAGCCTTTCCATTGTTGACTTTACCGACGCGTCCAGTCCCCGACCACTCGCATCCCTATTCGTCTTGCCTATTATAGTCGCCAAGCCGAGATCATGACGAGAAAGCGAGGTTGGCATCCCAGTTCGCCTCTTTTCCTTGCCGTCACCCAAAAGCCGCCATTCTGGACCATTCTCCTCAACGTTTTCTTGTAGTACTGTACCACAATTTCGACATATTAGTTCACCTGATTCTGGGTCCGTTATTGTCTCATTGTACTTGTTGCATACTGAACAGAGGATTGAAGTTTGCATACCTTTAAGAAGTACCATTATATAGTGTTCCAATTATATAAATATTTTAATCATTATCAGGAGATTTTCGAATTTTCGTTCCTTCCCTGCCACGGAGAGCTATCCAAACTTCAGCGTAGAGTAGAAAAAAAGGAAAGCAATATGTCAGTGTTTAAACAACTGTTGCTGTTGTGTGGTAAAGAAAGAATTCCAGGCTTTTGCAGCGTTTGTATTGAACTCTGTCACCGCATCAATCGTTTTATTGTAAATTTTCAAGTTCTCTCTTGCAGCATCTAGTGCATTTATCGTAAGCTGATTGTTAATACCCACGGCTCTTATTGTGTTGTTAGTGATTTCGTTTGACTGCTTTGCAAATTGTTCTATGAATGGAACTGAGGAAGGCGTGCTGTTCCAGGCTCCCTGGTTACTGTTTGTCAGATGTTTTTGTGCGGAGAACGCCGTGTAAATAGTATTCTTGATAGCTTGGATGTAGTCTAGTTGAAGATTGGATACCGACTGCGAGTACTGTGGTTGGACCTTTGCAAGTTCATCAACTATTTTTATAAAATTTTCCCTAACTGTTTCGTAGAAGTCCGGTGTCTCGCCGTGCTCAGTGGCTTTAAATGTCTCCTCTTTAGATTTGTCTACCATTTATGATCATCATGTGAAGATCAGCCACTTATATATATGTTGGTAAAGAGTGGTGTTAATTACCATATAGACCCTTAGGCGTTCTTCAGGAATGACTACGGAAGGTCACCCGTATCGATATTCAATTCCCTTCTGACCGCGCGGATGCTTCCAGTCTGTCTCCTTTGCACAACTTCCGCACTCGATACATCCCTCGTGTTGGAGCATCACCTCGTCCTGTTCTATGCTATAGCACTTTGTCGGGCAAAGCTCAACCATTTTTCTCATAAAATCACTCCGGGGATCCAGAACGTGAATATGAGAAATAGTATCATCGTTGTATCTCAACTTCGCAATGCGTTGAGCTATTGTAGGGATGCTACACTTATACGTCGAGGCGGTACGGGTTCCCAATTTCTCCGCCAGTTCAATTGGGACCTGAACATAGGTTTCCTTGGTTTCAACAAGTGGCAAAAGACGATCATAACCAAGTATATTTGCAAAACCTACGGCCAGACCACGCAACATGCCGCTCGACATTAATTTGAAAATAATGCCGTATCTTGCTTTCACTATATCCTTTGGAACATCCCTGGCTGCATCCAAGAAGATCTTTAAATAATCTTTGTCGATCTCCTTCATTTCGCGTGTATAGGGGCTGTCTTCTACCGACTGAGCGTAAAATTCACCCATGTATCCAGTATCAAAATTGTTTCTATCAATCGATCTTGAAATGCTATTAGCCGCTCTTACCGCATCATCTATGCCTACATTAAGTCCTTCTATCTTGGGACCAACAAAAATACCACGACCGGCAGCATCACCTACAAAAAGAATATTCTTCCAATAGGGCTTTTTCATCCTACATCGTTTTCCATCAGGAACCAGCTTTGCACTATATTCTAGCTCTACATAATCATCGACGAATTTTGTTTTGTACTTAGCTACTAATTCATTACGAATACCATCGAGTTTTGCTTTGATTTCTTCTTCCGATTTATATCGACCGCTTTCAATAAGTGACGCTTTTCCTTTTGTAGAGTAGTATTGGTCGCGTAGATCGCCCCAATTTTTTAGTAGCTTACTTACAGCAAAACGAGCCCTTAATTGTTCCTGGTTGGGTAGACTCTTGTCGATCTCTTCTTTAACTGCAACTTCGTCCTTGACATAT
>JASHSN010000492.1 GCA_030038695.1 Nitrososphaeraceae archaeon | reverse complement strand
ATACGATGGGAGAAAAAAGTAGAAAACTACATAGCTATGTTGCATTTTGCTTGTACATGTATTACTTTCAGAGCAGCAGGACTTTTCGCATAGGCTCTAAGCCATAAAGTACCTTTGTGCTAAAGAGAGTTCTTTTGCTGCATCGACAGTTGCGATTTTTCCATCCAACGTTACCTCGTATGTCTCCGGATCTATCTTTATTTCTGGGGTATTGTCATTCCACATCATATCCTTCTTGCCAATGTTTCTGCAATTCTTTACTGGCAAAATCGCTTTCTCAAGTCCCAGTCTTTGAGGTACGTTTAGCTTTATTGCTGCCTTAGATGTAAATGTAAAACAAGTCTTCTTTACTGCCTTTCCTAGTGCACCAAACATCGGTCTGTAGAATACTGGTTCTGGTGTTGGAAGGGATGCATTGGGATCTTCCATAATTGACCATGATATGAATCCCCCCTTGAACACCATCTTCGGCTTTGCGGGGAAGAACGCGGTTGGATACATTACAATGTCTGCATATTTGCCAACTTCTAATGAACCAAGATAGTCCACTACGCCATGTGTTATGGCAGGATTTATCGTTGTTTTTGCGATGTACCTTCTTGCTCTGAAATTATCATTATCTCCTGTCTCCTCTTTGAGTCTGCCCTTCATCTTCTTCATTTTGTCTGCCGTCTGCCAAGCACGTATTACGACTTCACCAATTCTTCCCATTGCTTGGCTATCAGATGAATACATGCTAAGAACTCCTTCATCATGTAAAACATCCTCAGCCGCAATGGTTTCTGCTCTTATCCTGGACTCTGCAAACGCTACGTCCTCTGCAACAGCCGGATTCAAGTGGTGACAGAACATTAACATGTCTACATGTTCGTCGATGGTGTTAGTCGTATATGGTCTAGTGGGGTTTGTGGAGGAAGGTAACGCAAATTGTTCACCGGCAATTTTCATGATATCCGGTGCATGACCGCCTCCTGCACCTTCACTATGATAAGTATGGACTGTTCTACCATCTATTGCATCTATCGTATCTTCAACATATGCACATTCATTAATTGAATCGGTATGAATAGCCACTTGAGTATCAGTAGCATCAGCAGCCTTCAATGACGCATCTAAAACTGCGGCAGTTGCTCCCCAGTCCTCATGATCTTTCAGACCACAAGCACCTGCTTCTATTTGTTCGATAAGCGGTGCTAAAGATGGATGAGAGTCATTACCCTTTCCCAAGAATCCATAGTTCATAGGTATATCCTCTACACTTTCCATCATTCTACTCAAGTTAAATGCACCAGGTGTACACGAAGTGGCCTTACTTCCATCTGCAGGACCAGTACCACCTCCTATCATATTGCATATGCCGCTGCTTAGGGCATGAACATACTGTTGTGGTGAGATCATGTGTATATGGGTATCAAAGTGACCTGGTGTACAAATGGTGTGTTCACCTGCAGTAGTTTCCGTACATGCCGAAAATACCATATTGCGATTTACCTTATCCATCGTATAAGGGTTACCTGCTTTGCCAATTCCAGCAATCTTGCCCTCCTTTATTCCAATATCCGCCTTCACAATTCCAAGCACTGGATCGAGAACAATGGCGTTTGTAATTAAATAATCTAAAGCTCCATTTGCATTTGTGATGCCTGGTGTCTGTCCTAAGCCGTCTCGTAATGTCTTGCCTCCGCCAAAGACGCATTCATCCCCTGGTGTTATGAGGTCCTTCTCTACTTCCATGACAAGGTCCGTGTCTCCAACCCTAACTCTGTCTCCGGTGGTTGGACCATATAGATCAGCATATTGCTTTCGAGTTAATTTAAGGACCATATCTTAAATTATGCTCCCTTATACCCATGTCTCTTGGCCTTTTCCAATGCCACAGTCCTCACCACGGATGATGTCAAACCTCCCATTGTTAGAGCGTTAAATCCATAAACGATGCGATGGCCACCTAATTCACAGAGCTCTACTTCCTTAGAATCTCCTGGTTCAAACCTTACCGAAGTTCCAGCCGGTATATTCAATCTATAACCATATGCTTTCTGCCTAGGAAAGTCCAGTGCTTTATTTACTTCAAAGAAGTGTGTATGAGACCCTATCTGACACGGTCTGTCACCAGTATTCTTGACGGTAATTTTTGTAATGTTTCTATTCTTGTTACAAACAACGGGGGTCGAAGAAAGAATGTATTCACCAGGTATCAATTTGCTATTCGGCTCTCTAGCGTTTCGTTTTTTTTTCGAGTTGGTTTAGTTCTAGCTTTTTTCGACTTCGCCCTTTTCACCGTTCGACTCATCGCCTATTGAACCGGATCATGGACTGTTACAAGTTTAGTGCCATCCGGAAACGTGACCTCTACTTGTACTGTATGTATCAAATCTGATATGCCAGACATTACGTCAGTGTTTTTCAATATTTCCCTTGCTGATTTCATTAGTCCGGCTACAGTTTTCCCTTCTCGAGCTCCTTCAACAACATGATTAGCTATGTAAGCAACCGATTCAGGATAATTCAGCAGTATTCCCTTTTTTTTCGATCTTCTGCTATCTTAGCAGCTGTCCAGATCAACATCTTTTCGATTTCTCTTGGTGCTAACATCAATTTCTTTTTACCTTAAGATAGAATGAAAGCTGAATTATTTAAAGATGTGAAATTCGAATTAGACTCCAATGGCAGGACAGCTAGAGTAAGACTTGATAAACAACATTAAGTACAGGAGGTGCTATGAAGGAAACAGGAGATCTCGTGCCGTAATCGCTAAATTCGATTAAAAGCTAAGAGATGATTTGATATGTATGAATGTGGAATGTTTTGATTGATGTATCTTTCCTTAAATCGTCTAACAAAGAAATTAAAAAAGATGAATATTGGCAACGTCGGAACACCATTTCATTATTCTAATACTTATATTACGTTTCTTGGTTTTCTAAAGATTATTCTTAAAATTCAGTAGCGGTTGTTTACAGTTCTATCGATATGTTTACATTTTTGATTACAATTATTACTTGTTTCATAAGAGATGTCCAACATTGGTTCAAGACGTTTCTGACATCTGTCTGACACCTGTCCAAATTTTTGATAAATCATCCATAGCTGCATCTATGTATACGCTAGAATGATAGATATCTTTGGTCATATCCGTTAAATACCTTAAAAATGTTTATATTGCCCTGACCGTGTCTTTCCACTGGTAGGTTATCCTCTAATTGTCTGCAAGTTTTTATTTTAAGTTCGAGATGGAATACGGAAGACATGGATGCTTATGAACAGAACAACATCTACATCGCAGAACTATACCATTTAACATAATTCCGTTAAGTTATACTTCGCAACAGACTTATACTCATAATTCCGTTAAGTTATACTTCGTAGTAACTGATCCCACAAAGATAAGACATGTGATCATTTCGGCAGGCAGAATAGAATCGATGTCCGGTCTGGTCGATCCTACATCACATCTGAACCTTGATTATCCAGATCATAAGGTTAGCACATGCATTATAGCCGAAAAGTTCGAGATTAATGCTAAAGTAAAATTTAATGATCGGGGACTTGTTTTTGCGAGAGTTGATAAATCAACTCTAGGACATTATGGCAGAGTTGACTATACACAAAGATTGTTTGATATGATCGAAGCGGTAAAGAATCGTAGAGTCGGAAAGATGAAAAAGGAGGAATCTGATCAGAATTGATCACGGTTGATTCAGTAATAGGAAATATTAAGAAGGAAAAGCAACTCAAGGAAAAATATGATGAGATGTGTAGCAAAAATTGTTGTGAGAGAATCAGAATCAACAGATTAGAATCTCAAAGAGCTAGAATGCGGAAAAGCTCTGACCGCGGAACAGATATCGCGCTGATTCTTCCACCAGGCATCCGGCTTAAACATGACGATGTTATAATTCTAACAGACAACAAGATGGTTATCGTCGAAATCGAACTAGAGAATGTGTTAATGATAGAGATCAAAGGTAATATACATGAGGATGATGTTGTAGAAGTACTGTTAAGAATCGGCCACACGATAGGAAATTTGCATCGACCTATAAAGATAGAAAGACACAAAATATACTTTCCAATCCAAGCAGATATTGAAGTAGAGATGTTCAAGAAGCTATTTGAACGAATTAATGAACATCTCGATATTAAGAAGAGAATAATGGTATTTGAACCGGAAGAAGGGATGGAAATACATGAGCATTAATGACGAATGAAATAATTCAGGTGCAATAGTCAGGATATTTGGCAATATTGCCAATTAGCCATGAAACAATCAATATCACGAGGAGAAATATACTTAATGTACCCTTCAGCGGAATAAGGAAATGTCAGTTGATCTAATTTCGTTTTCATCTTTCTTATAGCCTATCAGTAACCCAAAATTCTGTAACTTTTATTTTATGATCTTTCTCAAATTGGTGCTCGTTAGCTGTCCCTATTTCATCGAATACGAGATTACAATCATCGCACCAAGCAGTAACTTTTTTTCTATGTCTATCAAATGCGTTCATACGTTGTAGCTGTTACACCTCCATAAAAATCTATATGTAGCGACACTTTCGATCTCCACTCGTTGTATAGACAAATTACGTAGATAATCAACGTGCTCAACATACTAATCTATCAAGTCATCACGTCTGGGGTACAAGTAGCAGATCATAATGAGCAGCTATCACGATTGTCTTGTAAAGTATTAGAAATCGACAAACGAACAAGTGCGGAGAACTACGATTCAGGTATGTGTATAATCCAGCTGATGATGGTTTCACATAATATTCGCTAGCGAATAATTAGAGAACAACTTCCATCTATATTCTATCTTCTTTTGTCATGTGCATTCTAAAACTTGATTAAACTCCTACACCTATTTCTGCTATTACTTCTCTCTCCCTTGCACCTCGGCTAGATTTTTCATCTAACTATGATAGGAATATACATTTACAGGACTGTGTCCATACGCGACATGGTAACAAAAAATTCCTATCAATATCGCTATTCCTGCTGCAGTTATCAATCGTTCAATCTATTTTTGCAGATTCTGTTCTAACCCTTCTTTGACCCCATCATGAGTCCTAGTACAAATTCAAAAACAGCTGCTACTGGTAGGCTTGACGCCGCAACAACATATTTCCGCCAATAATCTCAGCAAGAAACTTTCGCTATCTTAACTGTTAGATATATAACACTTTAGCAAAGACTAATGCTTTAAATAATTTCTTATTGTACGACGAAATTATACACTAATGAGTGACATATGTGAATAATAAACAAATCGTTGTTACAGGTCTGAAGGATATGGTCATCCGTGTGGATATTGGTAATGCATGTATTACCTGGACGATTGTTAACGAGAAAGAAGTGACAAAAAAGTTGAGATTTCAAAAACCTGTAGAATTCTTCTATATTCGAGAATTGCAGAGAACTAAGGAATTTATAAAAATGACACCTGTGGCCTCTGTTAAGTCCGTCAAACATGACATTGGCTTAAATAGAACTGTTTCAGTGCAATATGGTTCAGGAGGCAGCAAAATATGGATCTAAATTCCCAACAGATCCATCAGGATTTTCATGTTTTAAAGAATAGTCTGGGGCTATCAGAGACGATAATAGATAATGCAAAATATGTCATAAGGGATGCTAGTAGAGAGGGATTAGTACGAGGGAGAACCCACATAACAATAGTCGCAGCAGCAGTGTATATTGCATGTCGAGAAACGGATGCTCCACGTCCCTTGCATGATATTGCTG
>JASHSN010000491.1 GCA_030038695.1 Nitrososphaeraceae archaeon | reverse complement strand
GAAGCCTATAGAGTATTCAGGTTCTCTCCAAGCTATACGCTATCAATTGCAGAGAAGCTATACATTGCTACATTAATTTCCTATCCAAGGACATCTAGTCAAAAACTCCCCGCTTCAATAAACTATAGGAAAATTATCTCGAACCTTTCAAAAATTGGTTATCCCTATTTCCAACTCGCTGCGACCCTGCTTGCAAGAGATGATCTCTCCCCAAACGAAGGAAACAAAACTGATCCAGCACATCCAGCAATTTATCCAACAGGCGAAAGACCGAAGAATAAACTGTCTGGCGTTGAATCCAAATTGTTTGATCTCATAATCAGAAGATTTTTGGCAACATTTGGAGATCCAGCTATAAGTGAGTACACAATAGTAACGATTCTTGTAAAAGATGACCACATTTTCAGAGCTGATGGAAACAAAATGCTCTATGAAGGATGGATGTATTTCTACAAACCATATGTTAGTGTGGCCGGAACTGAACTAATAGAACTTCATGAAGGGTATATATTAAGAAATGTTGCTGTTACAATGTACGAAAAATATACCCAGCCCCAGCCGAGATTCAATCAAGCTACACTATTAGAAAAAATGGAAAAAGAAAAGATTGGAACAAAAGCAACTAGATCAGAAGTTATCAGCACCCTCTTTAAAAGAGAATATATTACCAGTACCACTGCGCACAGTAATCGGAGAGATGGAATTGGAGCCACGGAAATTGGATTTGAAATAATACAATCAATGCGTAAATACTCACCAAGCATATTATCTACCGATCTTACTAGATCTATGGAAGAACAGCTAGAAGAAATCGAATCAGGTAAAGCCAACGGTACTCTTGCGATTGAAAACGCAACAGATGTGTTGAAAAGAACAATGATCACATTCAAGGAAAAGGAGATTGAGATAGGTAGACAAATAACTGAAGCAGTAATGATTAACCAGAATCACCAACAGCAACAACAGAAGGTGGTAGGGACCTGTCCCATTTGTAATAAAGGATTACTCAGAATCATAAGATCAAGGATAACAAAAAAGAGATTCATAGGATGTTCTAATTATTCATCAGGCATATGCAAAGCGACCGCTCCACTACCACAGAAAGGACCAATACAAACTACGGGGAAGAAGTGTGTTTCATGCCAGTGGCCACTACTTAGGACCATCAATGCTGCAAAACATCCCTGGGAATTCTGTGTCAACATGCAATGTTCATCAAAAAAGCCTAGATAGAGCATGAGACTCCTGAAAAGCTATCCAGAATCGACGATAAGTAAACTTGTGCATTTTGAAAAATGGTAGCGAAGAGGATAATAAGACACTATAATAGCTGAGCTACAGGATGCAGGAATTCTCATCTCTGGTTTGTTAGTTCGAGAATTCCAGAATAGAAGGAAATTAATCATAACACCAGATTTATTTTCAAATAGCTTTTTAGATGTACGTGATCAACCCGAATTAATGAAAAGACGAAAAGATAAGGTTAACCTCCACTCTAATAATAAGAATAAGAAGGTATTCATTATCGGTCTTGTTATAGCAGCGATTGCAATTTCTGGCATTTTAGCTATAGTCTTGCCTTCTGTCGGTCATAATGTGAATAATAACAATGGCCAAGCCGCAAAAGCCTTACTAATTAAAGAAATTTCAAATCCAACATATCCACTTGCTCCTGCTCTTGGTAGTAGTAAAGCTAAGGTAACAATGGTTGAATTTGGAGACTATCAATGCCATTTCTGTGCAGCATTCCAAAGAGACACTAAAGATAGCATACTGCAAAACTTTGTGAATACAGGACAGGTAAGATTTTTGTTCAAAGACTTTACAATTAATGATAAACCAGGAGATAAAGCGTCTACATTAGCTGCAGAAGCATCATACTGTGCTGCAGATCAAGGAAAGTATTGGCAGTATCATGATGAAATATATAAAAATTCGAAAGGTGAAAATGTTGCTTGGGTTACTAAAGATATTCTTAAACAATTTGCCAGTAATGTAAACATCCCAAACATCAAGAAATTTTCTGAGTGCTTAGATTCTCAGAATCATTCAAACATTGTAGAACAAAATGACAATCTTGCAAATAGTATGGGGTTACAGGCTACTCCTAGCTTTATTCTATTATCAACAGGAAAATCACAGCAAGAACCCTTACTTGTAGATGGTGCTCAACCGTACTCTTCATTTCAACAGGCTATTGCAAAGGTTCAATCATCTACATAATATGTGAACTATAGAAGAATAACGCAACTACCTTTGAATTTCATGCTTTAGCTATAGAATATCGGGTACCCGTAAATTAGATTCTGTCAGGCTACTCTGGCAGGCCCTACAAATATAACTTATTCAAGTTTGAGATTTAAAGATGAAGTCTCAAACAGAATACCTTACATTCAATACCAAGACCAAACGTGCATTCGTGAATATAACTCCAGATGTTAGAAAGATTGTTCAGGACAGCAAAATCAAGGAGGGCCTGTGCCTAGTAAATGCAATGCATATCACAGCTAGTGTGTTTATAAATGACAATGAAAGTGGTTTACACGGAGATTTTGATATATGGCTTGAAAAGTTAGCACCACATAGTCCTACTGAACAATACAGACACAACGAAACGGGTGAAGATAATGCTGATGCACACCTGAAGCGCCAGATTATGGGACGAGAAGTTGTAGTTTCTATTACCAATGGAAAAGTAGACTTTGGTCCATGGGAGCAGATATTTTATGGGGAATTTGATGGACAACGAAACAAAAGGGTACTTGTTAAGGTAATCGGCGAGTAAATAATAAGAATCATGGTTGTATTTTATCTTCACGTAAGAAGTGGTGGGCAATTGATGCAAACAGCAGAACGGCTTTTTTCAAGTTTCTGTTTTTCTAAATTTAGTATAGCCATTCCTGGGTCATCTTATGTAAGATGGAGCGACTTCTGAACCAAAGATATAAAGCAAACCATCCCGAGATCCGATAAACATCATATTACTTGCAATGGCTGCGGAAGAGTCCAACATATTCATAGTTGGAAATTTCCAGGTTTGTCTGCCTGTATTGATATTTATGCCATAGATGTGGGAATCAAGGGAACCAAAAAACATTATGCCATCATATTCAGACAGAGATGGTGATGACCATATTTTATCTTCTGTTTCGAATTCCCATATTCTTGAGCCATCTTCGACATGAAAACAGTATATTCTCTTATCCGATGCCGCAAAGAAGACCTTGTCTTTTATTGTAGCGGGAGAAGCCATAACAGGTTTCAAAATCT
>JASHSN010000490.1 GCA_030038695.1 Nitrososphaeraceae archaeon | reverse complement strand
CCTGGATTTAGCGCTTTTATTTCTGGATCATTCCAATTCTTAACTTTACCCAAGAAGATGTCAGCAAGGACTGGACCTGTAAATTTCAACGCCTTGGTTGGGATGCCTGGTAGGTTATACCCTACTACTACTGATCCTATAGTTTCTGGGATCTGGACAGCTCCCGGAGCTGCTTGTCGTTCCCCAGCATTGAGTGGAGCGTCAGAGGCACCAAAATCTACTGTCTTTGCAGTAAATTGTTTGACTCCTCCACCACTTCCTATAGATTGATAGTTAATATTTACATTGGGATGGACCTTTTGATATGCAACACGCCATGTATCAAGTAATGGAAATGGGAAAGTTGCACCTGCTCCATTAAGAGTTACTTGGCTTTGCGCGAAGGACTTTTGTGATGCAGTTACAGAGATTATCGTTGTAGATAACATTGCAACTGCAATCAGTCCTAATAATCGTTGATTTCTATTTTGCATTGTCACTGCTCATTACACTAGTTAATAATTGTCTTGCGCTAATAAATCACATGCTGCTATGTGATCAATATAGACACATTAGTTTTTATTTGACCTAATGTTTTGATAGGATCCGCTCTGGATTGTCAGAGCAATTCATTCACACATTATTGGCCAATACTACTAGCTGTTACATGCAGGGCATTCTTCGACAAAGGGTTTCCCATCACTCTCCACTATTGCAAAGATTAAACCAGTTCCCTTACATGTAGGACAAATAAACATACGTTATATCAACATTGTATAATAGTGAGACGAATAATTATTTGTTATCACATATAAGAATATAGATCATGTTTCACTATATTGATACTGTGAATAACTATCGGTCATAGACCGGTAGCCTCTTTCGAGCTTCTTTTCTCATCATTACGTTCTGTCTGTTTTAATCGTAGAATGCTTAGTCAAGTCGCGCGAGACCCGAGTAAAGCCAGGAATAGACCCTCGAATAGAAGAGCAAGTCGTACATTAGCTGCACACATCACGTAAAGGGTTACTGTTTTTGAGCGAAAACACCCTCTTAGGGTGCTGTGTGCTGCTTCTGGATATATACGCACCCTCCAATACGTGTCGCACAAATGCCAATTATTGGAATGACAATCATTAAGCAAGAGAAAGAAGAGCTAAAGCAGATTGTGCGTGGAATGTGTTTGATCCAGTTTGCGCACCCTCAAGATCCTTCTATTCTTTCAACATTTTTGCCTACAGGCGCAGGCGTAGGCACGCTCGTACAGGTAGCGGTTGAACAATATACACATATTTTAGGCGAGTTAAGGCTGAAGCTATCGCAGCAGAAAAGACAGTATTTGCCTTTTCGCACCTATCAATAATGATTTAATATGATATCGTGTAAGTATTACAGAGGTCTTTTAATCAATGACAGATAAAAGGTTAAAACGATGCCCAATTTGTGGTTGTACTGAGCATAGGATATTTGGCTGCGCTACACATTGGCTGACGCACAAGAGAATAGACTATGATAAATGCGTAGTAAGAGAAAAATGAAAGAACAATGAGCTAATAGAGTGGTTAGTTACCATGAAGCCACTGTTGTATAGAGATAAAATCGTGATATAATCATTATCCTATAATTTAGCTTCGTAGACATCAAACATGTGCATCGTCACGCAGCATATTTCTGATGGTTACAGGGATTAGTGCTGTTTTATGGTATTATATTACGCACTCTTTATCCTCAGGTCGTATACTGTTCTAAAATTCCACCCAGCAGGAAATGCAAAGGAATCACTACTAACAATAGAGGTTCCATTACTTTTTGGCTGTTGTACTTCTCCTTTAAACATTATTTTATGCACGCCAGGAGAAAGTGGCTTTAAGAAAACCCAATTACCATCGGCTACGGCCTCTGTAGTAGTATTAGCTGGCATTCCAAGAATGTTATTATGAGGCAAAGCAAAATTAAATGGTGGTGACTGAATGCGGTATCCTTGTAAGTGCAGTATAGGCACTCCGTCTACACTTGCTATTAGAGTGGTGACGTGGTCCTGAATAGTTTTGGCACACAAACGCAATTCGGACAATGCCTTAAGCTTAGGAAATTCAGCGAAAGAACATTCAGAGTTCAATATAGGAAATAGGATGGCTTTACCTGCAGGTATAGTACACGCGCGTTCAACAGGATGTCCATATGTACCTGCTAAGAACCATACGGGGCCATTTTGTTTTTGAGCACAATTCTTTCCGGTATCATCATACGCAGGGTTAATATTCTTTGGTATAGAATAACCCCATTGCCACCACCTTGCAGTCCATTCTCCGTATGTGAAGTTATATGGTTTAGAGTCTGATGAAAATACAGAATTCAGAGTACTGGGAATGTTGTAACTACTGACGTTAACAGTCTGACCCTCTAAGCGTGGAGACAATGTAATAGTCGTTGATACTACAAAAAAATATACTGCTGTTACTACTAATATCGAAGCTGGCCCGGTCATCACTTCATCCAATCTTCGTTTTTTACAGGTAGGTTATGAATTTATCGAGAACAATACGATAAAGGGATTTTTGAAATAAATTTAGAATAAAGGAACGCAATCACTCGCTTCCTAGGACAAGTACGTGGGACAAGATACTCACGGTACAGGATTCCAATTGTACTAATATCGGAATGCCAACAGCACTAGAATGGGGACTCATTCCCTTATTTCATGACAAGGCATCAAGCTTATAACGTTAAAGCAGAGACCCGTTCTTGTGGTTTAAGTCTGCATACCGCCATTACTACCTAAAGTTTGATAATAACAGCCATCTGCTTTTTGGAAAGTTGGTGGGTCCTCGTGTGCGTCCGATAGACAATTGTAGAATTCGTTAATTGCTTTGTCTAGGTTGGGATTACCAGTATCTACTTGTTCTTGTATTACTGACCCCGCCCCACCGTAGCTCATTCCTCCAAATCTATTTCCTCCATGCCCTCCATATCCCATTCCTCCAAAACCCCAATCCTCTTTTGCAATAGCAGAATTAACAGAAACACTTGTAGTCAGAATGGACAAGCAAATAGTAACAGCAATGAATATTGGTATCTTGTTATTCATTCTAAAAACTATTCCCTGTTATGATATATCAAGAATGTCAAACAGCAGTTGGTAGAAATATAGTAGAAATCGGTCGGTGTACTCAAACTATGATATTTTCATTAGAAACATTATGGTCAAATTCCTTCTTGTTCAGACCTAGCATTTCAACATTGTGAACAATTCTTATCGTCTCCATGTAGTCGTAACCAAGAAATCTGATTCAACCACATTCGTACATGAAATTTCACCGTCTTCTATTTTATGATGTCAATTCCCTCTTGTATTCCAACACCAATATCCTAAAAGCGGATATCGAAGCAAAATAGTTATGGCTGATATAAAATGCGAGATATATGGAGCCCTTAACACGCCATTAAGAGGCCATCCGAAAATCAGTTGATATTTGTTGAGTTCTAGACTTACTATATCTGAACGATAAAGCTAAGCCAAACCTAACCCATCTTGTTATTCGTAGTGATATCTGAACTCACAGGTGTTGAATCCGCGTACGAAATACCTGATGTATTATGGGTTAGGATTGTATCGTTGCTGCCATCACGCAAGAGAAAGAAGAAAGCTGGTCGACCAAGAATGAACGACAGGAAGGCTATGAGTGCTATTTTCTATGTTCTACGTACCGGCTGTCAGTGGAATGCTCTTCCAAGAACTCTTGGAGCTT
>JASHSN010000489.1 GCA_030038695.1 Nitrososphaeraceae archaeon | reverse complement strand
GCGAAAGCATCAGCACTGATGATTATTTCCCCGATGAACTTACAGGTACGATAAGTTAAATTTCAAATCTATTTGCTTTTTGAGTATCGATTATCTGAGGTTCTCGCACTTAATCCAACACTTTCGCGGTATTGAGGTAGTGATATAAGCATGATGACCTCTACTAACACGATTGATAAGAACAGAAAATGGCGTAGTGTTAAAGGATCATCTGGATAAATGGGGAATGAAAGTTTGTCCTGTCGATAGAAGTTTAAAGATTATTGGCCAACGCTATGCGCTGCACATATTGCGAAACATGATATTGCTAAAGCAGAATAGGTTTAATCAATTTCTACATTCTATCGAGGGAATAAACACAAAGACACTCTCGATAAGACTACACGAGCTCGAAGAATACTCTCTAGTTGAAAGAAAGATGATTCCCGGCAAGCCAGCGCACACCGAATATTACCCCACCAAAAAAGGTATGGCTGTACAAGGAATCTTGGCAGAGATTGTTTTGTTCAGTACGAGGTATGAACCAGAGATAATTTTTGTAGATAAGAAGCCAAGAAATAATATGAAGGCACTCTTTGGGACTAGAAGTTTATCTGAAGTTTATGATTTTTCAGCATGATAGAGTCTTGCAAAATGTTGTAGCGCCAGATATTCTTCCCAAACAAGGACATCGTAGTTTTGACCGGCCCTTATGGATTCACTCTGCCATCTTATCTTCAGTATAGGGGGAAATGAGAACACAAACTGACCAGATCGTCTCTGACCACGGAGTCGCAACTTCACATTTTGCAAAAGCAGTTGATATGATCGACCCGACAATTCATTGAAATCAGGACTAACTCCTCACGTTATCAGATTTTACATACGACGATATCCGACAGCGCTATCGAGCATACGAAGTCGTTCCAACTTTTCATCTAGAAGCGTGTTGTCACCATCATTGCAAAAATGAATAACGCAAGCTGTAACCGCAGCACGATTATAATGGTATTGAGGATATTTGTATACAGTCTTTTTAGTTCTTCAATTTTTTGGTTAGTTTCATCCTTATTGTTGCTTTATCATCGTCCGTTGTGTCCATAGGATTAGATTGAAACATTTGATCAGTTGTATACGGCGAGGCATCCTCGATTGTTGGTGGTGGTATCGACTGTGACGGTGCTTGTTCCTGCTGCCAACGATATCGCTCTTGCTCGTCTAGCGACTGGTGGTGCTGTTGGTATTGCCCTTGCGGACCTACAGCAGGTGGCATGACCTGCCGACTAGATATTCAAGTAATGAAACTATCTCTCCTCTGTTGTTGTGTATAGTTAGGTTGTGTCTTGTAGCACTGTATCTCCTGATGAAGTGTTCTTCACAGGTTGCACACACATATGTTAGTCGGCCCATATCCAGTAATAATATAGAGCAACGGAGCTTTAAGTGTACATGGTGCTACGTTGTGTCATGTTGTTACAACGGTGGCTTTGCTATAAAAATTCCCAAAGGTGTGTGTGTTAGCTAGCAACCCATGTATGTGTATTTGTTACATAGATTCAAAGAATGGAACAATTTAGTGACTCCGACCATCATACAGGATATTTCTGTTACGACTGCATATATTTCACCTTACTGACGAGGATGTGAAATGTGTCCAAGAGCTGGAGCAGAGGCGGCAAAATATGATCGTGGACTACCGTTTTTTTATATGTCGTACATCATCAAGTCTCGGACTCAGCAACTACCTCATTACTGGACCACGATCTCGACTTCACCTGAGATCACTACAAAGAATCGTACTGCACATTCTCCTTGTTCAACGAGATTCTCCAGGCGGGATAGCACGCATGTCACTCCTTCTACGGAAAGAAGCCACAATTTATAAGCGTCTTATCTCTTGTTGTAATAGAAGTTTATTATTACCTGGAATTATATGTAGGAATCATGGATTCAGTTGAATTTTCATACAAATCTAAGGAATTCGCGGCGATGTTGCCGTAGTCACGCCATAACCTACCAAGTCATGGTTTTCCACCAGAGATAATGAAATGAAATGTGATCTAATAAGACATGGTTCAATCAAACGGCAAATAGCACAAATATTGTCCGAGTTATTTTCCTCGTTGATTCGTGAAACCCAAGAGGTTTATAACACAAGATTCATTTAGGAAACTGCGACATGAAAGTTGAACACCTTGGAGCAGGATCGTGTGTCGTACAACTCAATCCAAGTTGACAATCTGAAAATCTTTTACCGAGAGGCCGGACCTAAAGAGAACCCAGTCATCCTTTTGCTCCACGGCGTTCCAACGTCTTCCAGAATGTATCAGCCCATTTTGGAATCCTCGTTGAGTACCAAATATCATCTCATCGCTCCGGACTTTCCGGGCTTTGGCCACAGCTCTTGGCCAAGCACGAAAGAATTTAGCTACACCTTCAATCATCTCGCGCAGGTGATGCAGGGTTTTGTCGGCGCATTGAAGCTGGATCACTTTACGTTTTACCTACACGACTACGGCGGTCCCGTGGGAATGCGCATGGCCGTTGCCCAACCGGAAAAAGCCGAAGCTATTATCATTCAAAATGCAGTTTCTCACGAAGAGGGTTTGTCTCCGCTCTGGGCTGCGCGGCGCGCCTTTTGGCAAGATCGTGCTTCGCACGAGGTTGCATTCCGTAAAAGTTTTCTTTCGTTGGAAACAACTCGCAACAGACACTTGGGCGCGTCTCCTCATCCCGAACGAATTGATCCGGATACATGGACGGATGAGTTCTACTTTTTGAATCAGCCAGGCCAGGCAGATATTCAAACTGACTTGTTTTTTGACTATCAGAACAACGTTAAGGCTTATCCAATTTGGCAAAAATGGCTTCGTGATCATCAGCCCCCTATGCTGGTAATCTGGGGACGATATGATACTTCGTTTACAATTGCTGGCGCTGAAGCATATCATAAGGATGTGCCTGGAGCGGAGGTCCATATTCTCGATGCAGGGCATTTTACGTTGGATGAGCAAGCACCCGAAGTAATTCGGTTGACCGAATTATTTATGCAAAAGCAACGGCTACAATAACCAAAATCTGTGATCGGCCTTGACAGAGCGTCTTATCATCCTAAACTGCCTCCATCCCATAGGTATTACTCGGGAATTGGCACATAACCCGTAACAGCAAGAACAGAGCGCATATC
>JASHSN010000488.1 GCA_030038695.1 Nitrososphaeraceae archaeon | reverse complement strand
GGACACGAGTCAGTCAGAAAATATGTTGAATCTAGTGACTGTTTGATTTTACTGGGTGCTTTGATGACAGATATTGATTTTAGTGTGACCCCTACGCCCATAGACCAATCTAAAAGTATCTATGTCACTAGTGAAAAATTATCAATCAAACATCATAATTTTGAAAATGTTCTTCTACAAGATTTTCTTAGTGGTTTAATACAAGCACGGTTAACAATAAAAGATTTTATATTTGTTGGAAAACGAGGCAACATGGAGAAGAAGAACGATAAACATTTCTCTGCTGTAAGATATCAAAAGATAACCGTAAAAAGATTGTTTGAACGCCTTAACTTGTCTATAACTGAGAATACAATAGTTATAGCAGATGTTGGTGATTCTTTGTTTGGTGCTCTTGATTTAACCATTCATAGCCAAACAGATTTTTTATGTCCTGCCTACTATGCTTCAATGGGATTTGCTGTACCTGCAGCTATTGGAGCTCAATTGGCTAATGTAACGCTTCGTCCTATAGTAATAGTAGGAGATGGCGCTTTTCAAATGACTGGCATGGAAATATCGACTATTAGTAGATTTGCTTTAAGTCCAGTCATTATTGTCTTAAATAACTGTGGGTACGGTACAGAACGTCCTATGCTTGACGGCCCATTTAATGATGTATTGCATTGGAATTATTATAGGATTCCTGAAATAATAGGTCATGGAAAAGCATTTCTGATAGAAACAGAAGATCAACTCGAACAAGCTCTTTCAGCCACTGAAAATATTTTCTCTAAAGACATGTGTATCTTAGATGTGCGTTTAGACATTCACGATGGGTCACCGGCGTTGCAGCGGCTTACTGAAATGCTAAGTAAAAAAGTACGTTAGAACAAATGTCTAAAGATCGCTATTACATTTGTATCATTAGAGAGCTCCAACAGAGACTACAACGCGATGTACCAAATGCTGTAGGCATTATTGCTATCGAGATTTAGGAAATAATAGACATATCATGACTGATGCAGAAATAAAAGAACAGAGAAAAACGACTGAACGACTAAAGTAACATAGCGAATTTAAAATACAATGAAGATATCTAGAACAGTGCCTATGAAGGCTCTTTAATCAAAATTTCTGAAATTTCGAAGTTCATAATGATTTATGAGCTTATAACTGTACTAATGATTATAGGTGCAGGATTATGCGGCATATCAGAGATTGCTAAGAATAAGGTACTGGGATATCTTGGAGTCCTTATAGGCAGTATTGGAGTAATTATCTTACTATTGACTATCTCCGTGCCATCAGCCTTGGTGGGATCGCAAGCGCCGATAGATTAGTTATGAAATGTATTGTACGGTAAGGTGGTAGCATTAGAGATCTGTCTGGTTACTTTGATACGTCTGCTGAAGAAGCACTATGTTTAATTACGATCATTTTAATATATGAATTTAATGGGCTTTTCAGACAAAGATGTTAATGATCAGAAGGTCGAAGAAACGACTAATGAGATGAGGAGAAAGTATCCTTTGTACACTGCTATATTGGAAAGGATTCCGGCCATGGATTTAGAAGAAGTTGTTAGTGTCATGTTACTAGTCGATGGTGTGAGATGGTTACTAAAGACTCATGCTATGAAATTGAGTTTGATAGGGGAAGACAAAGTGACTGACCGAATGGTTGAAGAAAAAATTGATGAGTTAAAGACTAAGTACGCTTCGTTAGCTTCTGTCCTACAAAGAATACATAATATGGATCTAAAAGAGACCACAATAGGGTTATTCGGAATTGATGCAATGGAGTCACTGCTAAAGCTCAGGGCTTTAGTGATTCTAGCAGCCTAATCTTATCGGTAAGTTAAATCAAAAAAAATGTTACGAGTTGGTTGATTAGCTGCGAATTACTAAATACCAGCTGAAGTAATGAATGAGATAAACATCCGACTACAAGAAAAGACGTCACCTCTATGTAAATTAAGAACTGGATCTCTTCCTAAAAAAGCTACTAAAAGAGAGGGAAATATATCAGTCGTTGCTAGAACAAGAACTTACTTGTGGTACAGATGCCTAAGTATATTCAAGTTGTCGGGCAGCTTGTCTAATTCATCTATGCAAATAATCTTCGGTCTCTTCTCTTCTAGTACATAATTTCGGTTTGTTGTACTGCTACAATCAGAGTATGCCCCAGGCCGTCGTTAATAGGAATTCCAAGTGTGTGAAGCAATTCATGTAAATTAGTTATGTCAGCATTAGTGGCCCAATGTTGATCCTGTATAGATGTGTCATTTCCAAGCTGGCTAATTAGTAACGTTTTAAATTTTGTCCTAATACAATAAAGAAGTCGGTTATTATAAATGCGAGTCATCCGGCTGCTGTGTCAAACAGGATTCCTCCACCAAAGAAAGTCTTCTACTAACAAATGAAAGATTCACTTCCCTTTCCATGAATTATGTATTCCAATTTCATCTCTTATCACATCTAGTTTATTCATACCTAGTACTTGGGTAATAGTTAGCTTTAAGTGTTGTGGTTAAGAATCTGGTATAGTTTTATTAATTCATAGTATATTATAGATGGATGATAGGAGAAATCACCTCTGTTGCAAGGAATGCCAAATCATACGCTTCCCTAAGAACTACTATACCGATATCAATGGTTAGACAGTGGGAACTAAAGCCGAAAGATAAGTTGTATTGGGAGTGGGAAGTAAGAGACAGTAAAATGGTAGCAGTAGTAACCAAACATGAAGCTAGACCAAAGAAGGTATTAAAAAAGCAAAGGTGAAACCACACGTTCACTTTATGTAGTCCTCGCGTCTGCATTTTATCGAACGATCTTGATATTGTGTTCCCAACCAACCAAGGTACTCTTTTTTTTGAGAAGAAGATGTTTTTTCTTTTACATCACTTTCAAAATAACCTTCAATTACTAGATCATATACCTTCTTAGGCAAAGATGCTGAGATATTTGAGATCCTATTATAGGATTGAAAGGAGATGCATGTATGAAACTGAATGACGCAATAGAAGCCGTCATATGAAATACTGAAATTGTGGCTTTAACGTCACCTAAAAGGTTAGCATATGAGAGGCAAGCATGTCAGTGCCTAATATGTTTTACCTTCATGTATTATGTTAACGTAATCGGTATACCCTTTGTCGTATCCTTGCTCGCACATCCATTGGACATCACTGACAAATCCTCTACACGCATTGGTAGCATCTTGTGTATTAATCATACTATCTCGTTTACCAAGATCGTATCCCACCTTGTACGCTGGAGATGTTTGTACTATATTTGATTGAGCGTTATCAAAACCGACTATACAATGTACAAAATCTGGAGTGCTTAGCGATGCCCCTGTTTCATTATCTGTCTTGGAGTATATATTGCATTGTGACGTGGTAGTGGCGTGAAAGGCCAAATTATAACCAAACATATAAGCAGGAGGGCGCTGGGCGAATACAGTATTCGTTGTAAAAGACAGTATAATGATTGATAATAATAAGGGTATAATATTTTTCATTTCTTTTTAGATACTCCTCCGGGGCCAATATCGCACTGTGTCGACCGTTCTTCTGCTGCTTCCTTTTTAATACGAATATCTAATTTTTCCGGTATATCATTTGTTTTGTTTATTGTTTTTTCCACAATATATTATACATGCCATACGTATATGTCGATTCCAATATACAATTATATACGTATGATATGAGCGAATATATTTCAAAATGAACCATAATAAAATACAGGGATAATGATCAAACAAATCCATACAGACACGAGAGGACTAAATCTATAAAAAATTTGTGAGGGCACTTATTGTCCTTGTCAAAAATATAATGCGTCAATACCCAATCACCATCTCCTCTGATATCCGGCCACGTTTACGATTGAACGGTATTACCAATATTGTAACGTTATTCTTATCTGCGTCTTGAGGACCATGGGGCGACGGCTGCTTGGCAGTATAACAAAGGGGAATACAATCCAGGAATAGTATTTTACAAGAAATCAGAAAGTGTACTTTGCTTCATATCGTGATCCTGTTCATGGTGTTGCTTTTGTTGTTCTTGTACTTCCTCTTCCTTTTCTTGCCACTTTGCATCTGGTAATCCCATCATATTTCGAAATATATTCGCCGTACCAGGCCCAAAACCGGCGTAGTGATTATTTGCTGCTACGATTGCAAGATTGACGCGTTCATCTTGTACGTTTTTAATATTATCTGCCCACTTTTGCATCTCAAGTACTCTATCAATTTGTACTCGACCAAAATCCTTTTCTTGAATACTTCTATCTCCTATAAATCGCAAATATAGAAAGTCGGTCGTGATTATTGGTGGGGTCTTTATTTCCGCAAGTAGACTCCAAACCATACATATATAGTTATTTGCAAAGAAATTGTATGCTAAATCTTGAAACCAGGATGTATGTCGTACTTCAACAGCATATCTGAATCTATTATCAAGAACTGGTACTAGATTTCTAAGATTTTCCAGGCCCTCGAAAATCTGCAAAGATGGGGGGAGTTGTATCAGAAGGGTCAATGTCTTATGTGAAAGGGGAGCAATTGCTTCAAAAAAATATTCTAACTCTTTGTCCACATCTTTCAGTCTTTTTTCATGTGTTATTACTTTAGGAAATTTGGCCGTGAATTTGAAATCCTTGGGAGTCTTCTTGACCCAATTGTTGACCATAAAGACACTAGGAATCCTGTAAAACGAAGAATCGATTTCCACGTAATCAAAAACGTGTGAATAATAATTTAGCCAACCAGAATTCTCGATATTCGAAGGGTAGAAAGGACCCTGCCATGACGTATAGGACCAACCAGAACATCCTACGTAATGTCTCAACCTATCCTCGTCTATCTGTTATTTTATCTTCAAACATTTTAATTGTTTAAATTATTCGAATCTAGAAAATTGCGGTTCCTTTACTACTGAACAGTGTTTAACGGCGCGCCCTATAACAATGATCAAGAGTTAAACTGCGCGTTCCTGCCTACTAAGAGGCCATCCGAAAATCAGTTGATATTTGTTGAGTTCTAGACTTACTATATCTGAACGATAAAGCTAAGCCAAACCTAACCCATCTTGTTATTCGTAGTGATATCTGAACTCACAGGTGTTGAATCCGCGTACGAAATACCTGATGTATTATGGGATAGGATTGTATCGTTGCTGCCATCACGCAAGAG
>JASHSN010000487.1 GCA_030038695.1 Nitrososphaeraceae archaeon | reverse complement strand
GCTGCTAAAAAGAATATTTGTTTTATCCCATGTCTCTCATACTCTCTCTTGGCAACTACAACAAGTTTTCTAGATCTAAGTATTTTGATATGATAATTAAGAGATGCACTGCTTAAGCCTAGTTCGTCTGCCATCTGAGCCTGAGTCATAGGCTTTTGTCGCAGCAAATCTAGTATTGCTCTCCGCATAGGATCAATCAATGTTTTTGCTACTTTTGAGTTATTTACGATGTATACCGCTTTCATTTATCGTCACTATCTATTAGATATCTATAGTACACAATAACGACGTCTTCAACTTCACCTCTACAATTTAAAAGGTGCATATTTTTCACCGTTTTACCTGTGTAGTGGAGTTCTTATTTCTTTTTACTGAAAATATTAAATTTCCCTCCCTTATCACTCTTCCCCGTGCTTTTTGTCACAGTCGCTTCTAAAGTACGCTTTTCAAAGTTCTCTTGAAAGTATTTTTTTAGCTTTTGAGCATCCATGTCGTTTATAAGTATATCGTCACGAAATATGCTCTTTTTACCTTTGAATGAACTTATTTTAAGTACGGCATTTTCCTTTCCTTGCTCAGATGGAGTCACTAGCTCCATTCTTAATTCCGGGCCTCTTGAGAGCATTGCTATTTCGGGTGAGCCATAGACGAGTTGATCATTATTTTTGTCCCTCTTAGGTCTGTCAAATTGAAGAGTGTACCTGTTAATCCTGTCTTCTATCTCAATTTTCAGCTTGTTTTCTTTATTCAGTTTCTCTATCTTGCACACGTACTGATTAAGACCGTCAATTTCAATGAAATTTCCAATAGGCTTAATTTCATCATCGGGATATTTAGGAGTCTCTTTAGCAGCCCAGATCATACCTTCTTTTGCAACTGTTATCTTAAACTTCCCACTATCTCCACTAACTGCAAGGTGAGATTCTACAGTTTTTTGTAGCTCGGTAGTTGTCATTGCTTTGGTAGGACCTCTGAACCACTGATTTTTTCCCTCCTGAAAATCCGTCAATCCTCCATAATGTACCAAGTAGCACTCCTTTGCGTTCCATCTTCTTACAAGAAGATAGGCGTCGGTTACAGAGATCAAGCCCGTCTCTTCCGCATGAGGATTATAAGTTTGAGTTCCTAGGATTAATAGATCTGGATTCCATAATAAAAACTCGTCTGAGGTAGGTAATGAAACGAAATCCCATCCAAGTATTATCTTCTTCCCCTTAGTCATAACAACATAGATAACAGAACCAGGTGGTGAGTTCTCTCCGTGGAATGCTAAGAGGGATGTCACTGAAAAAGGGCCAACTTGAAAAGTTTCACCAGGCTTTATAGTGTTAAAGGAAGCGCCTGAATGCGTTCCTCCAAATTCAGGAAACTTGTTTATAATTTGGTCGTGACATTCTTTAGTGCAGTATATGTTCAACTTATCAGGTTTACTGATCTTATTTACGAGAACTGGGAGCTCCTTTATATGATCATCATGTGAGTGTGTTATCAATATAGCAGTTGGAAGACCGAATATCTTTGATTCAGATCCAGAAGCAGTACCTCTTTCGAGATTTTTGACTACCCCTTCACCTATGTCAACGAGAAGATGAAAAACTTCTTTTTTACCATAATCTGAAGTATTTTTTGAAAATACTGAACAAGATGTATTTGCAGCTAATTCCATTTTCTTTACTTCTGCAGCCCTTTCGGATTTTTCTTCATCACCCATCATCGAGAGATCTGGCAGGGTCCCGTTGATTCTCACTATCAGGTCATGTTCCATATCCTGTGTATAATTCACATGAGCTGTATTTCTGCTAGCAAGAGCCATCTGTGTTACTCTTCACAGCATAATTAATAAATATAACGCCTAGATGTGTCTTCCTAATAGTCCTCCAACAACAAGACTTCTGCAACGATCTACGTCTAAAACCGTACCGATTGCAGAAAAAAAATAGACTTTATTATTTGGACCTGTGGAATGCACTTACTTCGCTTATCGATACGGGTATCGCAGCTCCAGTTAGCTACAGCACCTAGATATATCTAATTGTAATGGCTTTGATAAGCCTATACGTACGGACCAGGAGGTTATGGTGGTTCTATTCATCCAGGCTGGCTAAAACATTCGTGGTCTATTGTTATGTCACAACCTGGAAGAGTTGAGCCGTCGTCTGCAAAGCCTCCACCATCGTCACTGTCACCACCCTCCTCTCCTTCAGGAGGCCGGTACTATCCGATTATAAATTTCTCTGGGTATCATGCCGCTCTCATGGACTTCATTATTAGTACGTGACCTCTGGTACAAACAACAAAGGAATCTACACATCACATTATCCTCTTCGTCGGACCTGACAAAAGGATTTGTGGCCATGACCAGTGTCGGCACGATAACGATTCAGGGATTATGAGGATGGAATCGTTGGTGTGTTTTCCAAAGTGGCAGTTAGTCGGCCATAAACTACTATATACTTTGTCGTGCAACAGTATATAGTAGTACTTCGACCCATCAGCAATATGGTCCATAGTGTTGCGCTTGCGCTTTGGCCATATTGACTGTTTTCCAAGATTACGACATTTGGTTCCTGTTTACTCATCTTAATTTTGACACCTTCGCAATTTTCTCACCTTTTTCGGTGGATATAATCCACATGATAATCCCGCTGCGGTTCAATCCAAGTTCTTCGGCCACATTTTTTGGTATCGTGGTCTTGATCGACTCGCTATTCTTCTTTCCGAGAGAAAAGTGAGATAGTTGAAATTCTGTACCCACGTAGACATT
>JASHSN010000486.1 GCA_030038695.1 Nitrososphaeraceae archaeon | reverse complement strand
TCTCTTGCGTGATGGCAGCAACGATACAATCCTATCCCATAATACATCAGGTATTTCGTACGCGGATTCAACACCTGTGAGTTCAGATATCACTACGAATAACAAGATGGGTTAGGTTTGGCTTAGCTTTATCGTTCAGATATAGTAAGTCTAGAACTCAACAAATATCAACTGATTTTCGGATGGCCTCTAAGTATTTTATAGCTAAACAACGTCGCAGCCACTCTGAACCCATTAAATAGCCAATACTTCAGTTCTATTTTGATAACCATGCCAAAAGGATGGCGACCATCGCCTTCGTTGTCAAAGATGCTGGATGATAGAATACAGAAGATGTCTGATCCAAAAAATTCTGAAACGGAATTGAAGAAATGGATGATAGATAGGATTGGTTATGAAGTGCTGGCATACAGGGATGCCATAAAGTCGTTTAAAGTTAAGTTTGATATATTCGTTAATAACGGACATCAAAAATCGGAAATTGGCAGAAATCTATTCTGTCAGTATTAGTGCTGCGATAACGGCTGCGATTGGACTGGCGTCTTTCATTCATACAATAAGCAGTATGCTGAGTACCACTCACTCTGGTTGGAATATTCGGAGCATCTGTTACTTTCGTTTTTTTTCTACGTGGAGGTACCTTGGAAGTCGTCAGCTAGATAATATAGACACTGCGCTCTCAATTTCTATCAAGAAGAAGCACAACTACTTTGTCAACATCAAATACAACCCTTACAGCTGCTTCATCCTCAATTTCATCTAATATCTCAAATAAAGCAGATCTTCAAGCTGGAATGATTCTGAATGTTGAGGTCTCACTACCATCTAGAGATATGCAACGATATATTACTGTGCTGCGTAAGAATGGAAAAAATGAAGTTTGGCTAACTATTACGATAAACTCAAGCACAGGAAAAGTGATCTCTGTTAAAACAGGAAGGAGTTCAGAATTAGAAACAAATTCAAATCATGATAATGAAGTCGATTAACTAGTAGTAAGAGCGGCCTGAACAAGTCTGGAGAAAAATGACCTCAGCATAATTCTAAACTTACAAAAGAAGCTAATGGATCATATCATAAAAATGAATATGGACGACGCACTTACGAGGTACCAGTTACGAATTTAGTATAGTTGCGTACCTTCAATAGACCCATATTTTTTTACAGCTCCGTCCCAAATTCTATCGTTCCCTTGTCTTTCCTTCGTACTCTTACCAGCCGCGGCATCAGTCCTGCGCCACGTTCATTTGGACTGCAAGCCAGATTTAACATCGTGTTTTTTCCTTCCGCTATACGAGTAGATATGTCGATACCCAGTCTAGGAGCAGCTGTATACAGTTACTGCAGTTACTGCAGTAAATTAGGCCGCAGCAGCTGAGTCCCATATCGATTGTAGATTTGAAAGCCCAACAGATTAGATATAATTTGCGTGTGACCGCGAATTGTCATGCGAGGTTTTTTAAAGAACGAGTATATATCTATATTTGATACTAAATGAAAAATACATACTATTGTCCACAATGTGAGCAACGTTCCACAAGGCGATGGAATTTGGAAACTCATATCAAGAGAAGGCATGGGGGAATAGGACGGCCAATTCCCACGATGCCAGAAGTGCCTTTGCAATCACCAGGCAAACCCGTGAGCAATAACTGGCTGGCTGATTTTCGTAAGCCTAGATCTCCACTTTCAGCCACTAATAATCATCCACTAGATTTGCAAAGAGATATCATACAAACCCTACATATAATCAAAGAGATATACGAATTGCGCTCATTATTCGCTCCAGGCCTAAATGTCGCACCGCCTATGAATGTTGATTTTTCAAACTGGGGTACTATTTTGGGATTCAAGGGGCATGTGAGCAAAGAGGAATGGTTAGACACGCGGATCTCGTTCTTAGATAATTATCAACAATATTTTCATGTCCCCTATATCCATTTCCCCTTACCCTCTTGTCCTGGTAACATAAATTTGATTGTTGCACCGGTGTGGCAAGTATGACCCACCCAAATCTTTCCACCATGAGCCTCAATTATGCCTCTGCGTATTACCAAACCTAACCCCGTGCCTGCGTGTTTTCTAGTGGGTCGAGTAACAATTTGGTAAAACTTTTGAAAAAGTTTGTCCGCTTTCTCTGGGTTTGTTCCAATGCCATTATCCTCTATGGTAAAAAGTATCACCTATTATCAGATTCCTCAGTTCTTTGATTATCCCCACCACTTCAATTTTCATGGACTTTAATCAAGTGTTTCTTTTGCATCCTAGTTTATAATATTCTGCTTCATCATTTTATAGAACCCGTCATCAGACATGCTTCTTTTTGATTCGAGGCTTAATGCCTTAGGTAAGGCATTTAAGGCTAGACTATTACATACCAACTTATGCGAACCGGTGGATTGAATGAAATATTCCATACTCTATTAGATAACGGTAATAAGGGTATATCAAACCAAGAATTAATACGGTTACTACAGAAGATTGAAAATGATGCAACAGAAATATATCATGCTAAGTATGGTTTAGACGACAAGATCATGTTTAATATCGAATCTCGTAACACTGCTAACAGTAATCCTATAGGAAAGCAAAACGTAAAGTCACTCGAATGTATCAGACAATCTATCAATAAAAATTTAAATTTAATGAATGGAGAAATTAAAATAATTTTTCAATCGTATTTAATAGAATGTGGAGAATGAAACCCTGACACTGTGATGTATCATCCATCTTCCTCTTTACTTTTAGATGTGGACAATCATACCAAGATTTGCTATTCAGCGTGTAGTTCTCTATTGTCTGCTCTGAAGCAAAATTGTTGTTGGCTATTTTACGTCGGAATAGCATTAACATACGAATGCCCGAATACCACTGTGTCATCAGAGGGAGTTTGCACATCCTCTAGTGTAAAGCAGTTCGTTATCTCCTCTCTGGCAGCGGCGCTTCGGAGTGATCTGAACTTTTTACTTGTGATGTTCCCTTCCCAGGGTTAGTAGCTCCGTATAGAAACTCCAATGCTCTCACTGTTGCTAGGGACTTGGATTCAAAGATTGAGAACCTTCTTGGAGAGTCTGCTATGTGACAAGAGAATGGATATCAGTGTGTGGGAAATGTGTGGTTGAGTCCCTGCTATGTGTTGATTAAGAGCCTGAAATTTTTGAACGACATGATCAGCTGAACTGTCTTCGGGATATTCAGTATAAAAACCAGATAAGGTTTACTCTCAACCATACTCACTTCTGTACGTTTAGAACGCCCCATATATTCTGCGTTATAGTGGTTAAGTGAAACTCACGTTGCTTATGTCAATTGCGACCATTAACATGTCTAGGATCGGACGATTGTCTGGTCCGCGGGTGTAGGCGCGACGTTTGCTCGGCAGACGGTAGTCCAAGATCAATCTCTACAGGCTATATCCCAAGACTCCAACTCTTCGTAATAAATGGCTCTAACTGTCACAGATGCATTGCTTACGGATTGAACTCTTCACTTAACAATGGGGCCCTTATCTGTAATGAGGGTTATTTCATAATGATTTTTGGTTTTGCTCTTCTAGTTATTGTACCAACCAATACAATAGACAGTATTGACATAAGCGTTGCTGTAAGAAATATTAGATTATATGCATGAGGAGCAGGAAATGATCCAATAAGCGGGAGAACTGTTTGATTTGCTTGCATAAATATCCCTGCTAGGACTGGACCAACCGAGGTCCCAATTAGATAGAGGAGTGTAGTCATTCCAAGTGAGACTCCATTGGACTGCTTTGGAGTATTTACTAAGACGATATTAATGCTACCGATCTGTGTCAGAGATAGGCCGGCTGCTATTACGGCAAGGGAGATTTTTATTAAAAATTCAGTGGAATGTGACATAAAGATCAAAAAGAACCCTGCTATAGATAGTACAATTCCTAATACGGTAGGGAGTTGATTACCGAATTTTGAGACAATGAAACCTGATGCAATAGATACAATTAACGATACAGCCATGTAAGGTAACTGAACGTTCGCAATACTTAATGCATCTCCACCAAATCCTAACGGGGGTGGACTTCTAATTAGTATAGGTATAGTCTGATACACTACCATTAAAGCAGTAATGCCAACTACCATGTTTATAATATTTGCAGGAAGCAGAATTCTATTTAACAACAGCTTGAGATCGATTAATGAAGAATATGTTCTTCTCTCTATCATAATAAAAAATGACAGAGAAATGATTGCAGCAGCTCCAAAACCAATCACTATAGGTACTGCTGCATAATCTGATGCATTAACATTCTGTATGAATTGTAATGCGACTAGAAATGAGATTATTGTGATTGATAGTGTTATCGCACCCGCGATATCTACAGTGGACTTGCTTTTGTTGATCTCGCTGCTACTATCATATTCTGCTGCTACACCACTTTCTGAAAGCAGTATGTCCCTTCTTACATGAATAAACCTACAACAAAATTCAGTATTTTTGTCAGATATTCGTGCTGTGGCTTTGTCCATATCGATATGAATAAATCTACTAATTGATACAAATAATGCGATCGCTATTGGTATAACTAGGAAGAATGTAGCATGCCATCCAAAATTATTGATTATAGTTCCGCCTATTGCTACTCCTATTACAGCACCAGCCGAGAACATAGAACTAAATATTCCTTGAGCGACTGCAAGTTTTTCTGGGCTGAATTTATCCCTTATGATACTAAATGAAATAGCAAACATCGATGCGCCAACACCTTGCATTATCCTTGCAACGATCAAGATTAGGAAGTTTGTCTAGATAGCAGCTATAGAAATACCAATAGTATAAATTCCCACGATTATGAGTAACATTTTCTTCTTTCCATACATATCTGATAATTTTCCAGCAATAGGAGTCATAACAGCTCCGGTGATCAGGAACGATGCAAGTATCCAAGAAGATGTATTATACGTTATCCTAAAATCCTTGATAATGTCTGGAATAGCTGGAAGTATCATCGTATCCGCAAACATGGCCATAAGACCCACACAGCTTAATATTGCAAGTATTACCCAAGGAGATCTAGATATTTTTCCACCGGTTTGCCTATTTATCCTTGGGAAGTTCACAGTATTGATTCACTATTGCCATAGATTATATGTATTGACTTTAGCGACGTGGACAAGGTAGAACTCAGGATTGGCGCTCTCGAATACTACAACACGTAGGCTCGGGTCGGCGTCCATTCGAGCGAGCAGATCCTGAAGGCCTTCGAATATGGTGGCGTCTACAATATTGAAAGGCGGATTGTCGAACAGAACCCTCCAGTACGCAGAGGTTTCCTCGATGACCCGCACGTGCGATGCTGATTCAGTTTTTTTAGATGTAGCTTCCATGCTACAGGTTTTACATTGCAACTATAAAACTCAGGAAGTTACAATCCGGTAACATTGTTACCTACAGGAAACTTACCAATTTAATAATGAAATGAGACCTGGATATATTATGTCTGAAATCGAACTTAAGATAGAAAAAAAAGAACTTGTCCTTGAAGCATTCTATACACTATTCGACCGATTGCCGTCTTTCTCGCGTCGGACGCGCGTGTGACGAGAGGAAAAAGTATGAAACTTAGCATTCTAGGTTCGGGACGCGTGGCATACTCAGTGGCTCGCCGAGCGATTGCAGCCGGCCACGAAATTGTCATCGGTGCTCGTGACCCTTCGAAAATTGACCGTAAAAAATGGGTTGAGCTTCCTTCGGTGAAATTCACCTCGATATCAGAAGCGGGGCTGGGTGATGTTGTCCTACTTGCCGTTCCTTGGGAGCACGTCGACCACATTTTAGAGCAGATACCTACTTGGGACCGCCGCATCCTAATCGACGCAACGAACCCTTTCGTCGGAAATCCACTTCGACTCTTGGACATGGGTGGTCAGAACGCCAGTTTGCTCATTTCGAAGAAGGTGCCTGGAGCTGCAGTAGTTAAGGCGTTCAACTCGATCAAGATGGAGATCTTCGATTTGGGACCCAAAGTGAAGAGTGGAACCAGGATATTGTTTGTCTCCGGTGATCAGCGTCAAGCGAAGGAACGAGTGATTGACTTCATCGAGAGCCTGGGTTTCAAAACCATTGATCTCGGTGGACTTGCCGAAGGCGGCTTAATACAACAAGCCGGCGGACCGCTCGCCGGCAAGGACATTATCTTGAACGAGTCAAATTCCTGACCCACCATCAAGTCAGCAAGGAAAGGATCTGTATGAGCAATACACCGTGGAGACTTCCGCTAACCAGCTCCCGTGTTCACGACATATTTCCGAAATCGAGACCGGCACAAATTAGTCGCGTTTCAGCTGAGCGTTAGTCAAGCCAGGGTGGGCAAGCAAAATAAAGCTTGTAACAAGCATTATACCTACGCCCAATACAGCTAAACGCATAGCCTTATTTTCAAATGTAGTCTCCATATAACAGGTTTTATAATGTAACTATATAACCCAGGAAGTTACAATAAGGTAATATTGTTACCGATTGGTAACTTCCATACTTATATCTTGCCAACTATATTACAGGAATAGCAATGTCAAATCATCCTTGTTAGCAGTTCGTAGTCGTGCGTATTGATCCGCAGCGGCCGGCTGTGACCATTTGTCCCTTCGGCTCTCTTTCTTGAATTTGTTACATCGATCAAGGCCACCATGTGCGGCAATAACCCGTGCAAGCAGGTCGTTCATGTGTTTCTCCCATCACTCACAAAGTTGAGCGATATCGCAATCAATCCAACAAGGGGAGAGGAGTTTTGTCAAAACTATTCCCCATCGTAAGTCACACCAACTTGATAAATAGATACACGGAGCTACGCGACACCACCGTACTGGCAGCTATCCCGACGCGACCTACCTAGTTGAGCAAACCGGGTCGAGCACTCAAAACCCAAGCAAGAAAAGTCTACCTGCTTGGAGTGTGTCTGTCCTTACGGGACCAGGTCGACGAGTTTTGTCACCACTAGGTCTCCGTCATGCGCGCTGTCTAGCGTTGCCAGGAATTTCTTTGTGAAGTCCTGCTGCAGATTAAAATCGTGGGCCGCTTGCGACTTGTAAATCTCGTAGAAGACGAGTGTGTTGGGATCGTCTTTTCGCGACGTCACGTAGAACCCTACTACGCCCGGCTCTGCCCGCACCAATGGCAAGTATTGGCCTACGGCCTCGACAAGCGCCGCGCGCCTTTGCGGCTGAATTTTTGCTTCGATCAGCATGACCACCTTTTCGTTCGTCAACATTAACCTCCCCTCCGAACGGATTCTTTCAGATTCATAAGCCTATTAACAATTGGCTTGATATAAGTATGAAAGTTACTCCTTGGTAATATACTGGTCACCATCGACAGCAGCTGCAGCGAAAGCATCAGCACTGATGATTATTTCCCCGATGAAGTTACAGGTACGATAAGTTAAATTTCAAATCTATTTGTTTTTTTGAGTATCGATTACCCGAGGTTCTCACACTCAATCCAAGAACACCTTCGCGGTATCGAGGTAATGATATAAGCATGATGACTTCTACTAACACGATTGATAAGAACAGAAAATGGCGTGGTGTTAAAGGATCATCTGGATAAATGGGGAATGAAAGTTTGTCCTATCGATAGAAGTTTAAAGATTATTGGTCAACGCTATGCTCTCCACATACTGAACAACTTACGATTTGCTATCTTACCCAGCTAGTCTTCACTACCTGGTATTGTCTGTATCTATTGCCGCTTTGGCTATTCCAATTGTATTTCGTGTTTCGTTTGTTGTCTCTGCGACAGCGCTGGCTATGTCCTTGATAGTTCCTCGTTCTTTTAGATCTTTAACAGTTTCATTCACTTCGTTTGCGATATCACGAATAGCAATAGTGGTTCCAAGTATTGCCCGTGCTATCTCTTCAATTGCACCAGTTCTAACTAGTGTATTTACTATATTCGTGGTAGATGATGATTCACGAATATTTGTAGCAGCATTTTTAGACTAGGCAGCATGATCAGAGTAATCATGTATCCTTACAGAGTTATCATCAGAAGAGATTTCCTATTCATGCGTGTATAAAACAATATCAACTTTTACTTTTAGATATCTTATCATGAAACTAGACATGACCGCAACGGCGGAGAACGAAGTACGCAAGATAAAGCGACTAACGTTGTACGCATTGTAATGAGAAATTTTTTTCCACAATATCTTCAGCGAATGAAGTAACTAAGATTAATCTATGACTATTAAATATGACAATAACTGTCAAATAATCAGTTCTAGTAAAAATACCAGGTTACAATAAAGTTGCTATCGAATTTAAATACGAAAATAGACTAAAGTTTGTACGTAATGTCTACTAAGGCTTGCACTCATCTTAAACAAGTACATCAGAATATAAAAGCAAAAACACCAAACGGTTGTGAAGAATGCATGAAAATGGGGTCTGACTGGGTACATTTGCGTTTATGTTTGACATGTGGTCATGTAGGTTGTTGTGATTCCTCTCCTAATAAACATGCGACAAAACATTTCAAAGCAGCTAGGCATCCAATAATAAGGTCTTTTCAACCTGGTGAAGATTGGAAGTGGTGTTATATTGACAATATCATGGTTTAATGCTGGCTATGAAAAGTGTCGTTTTGTTTTGTATCACGTTTGACGACTAGCTGATTTACGCGGTATTAATAGCTAAATTGGCGCTGCGGCGTTTAAAGCAGTGTGCTTTTACGTTATTCAGCCATAGGTTACGTATCAAAAGTGAAGAAAGATGATCTACAACGTAGAAGAAAGAGTGACCGGTAATCTCTTATTTAGAAACCCTGATACTTCTAGATTAATTATTCACCAGCTTCCTAAAGGAACCATCTTTAGCTGTAACAATCCCAGTTTCTACCAATGGTCTCTCTCCTAAGGCTTTTTCTATTGCCTTATTGCTTAATTTTATGGCTTGTTCAATATTCATGTCTGCACTATAGTCTCTCTGTAGTGCATCGAGAGCTATATCTGAATACTGACCTATTGCGAAGCCTGCTCCTCGGAAGAATGTTCCACTTGGGTCTACTTGGTATAGTTGAACTCCAATTTGATCTATTCCCGCGATTATTATTGAGGCTGCCTGAGGTCTAACGGCATAGATAGTATAGTTGTGCAAGTATGAGCTGAGATGTTTTGCAAGGGTACTTACATCAATTGGGCTTTCATAAGTGAGCCTATGTTTTTGTGCTGCTAGTTGTATCTCATCGATTAATTGCAATATGTCACCAATATATCCTGAGCCTGTCGCGCCTATATGTCCGTCAATTGTAAATATTTTTTCAGCAGGTTCTACTAAGGGTTTGGTTGGCTTTAT
>JASHSN010000485.1 GCA_030038695.1 Nitrososphaeraceae archaeon | reverse complement strand
CTATTTCCGAATCTAGGTTATGTAACGAACAAATAACGACATAAATTCAGACACTTCACTTAGATACATACCATGGTCGAAATCGAACTATCTTTTGCAATCTCAGTGCAACAATATGATAAGGTTAGGATCGTTATTACCCCCTACATAATGTGTGAGCAGTATGAGTCGGTAGAACTGACATAGTTATATACCTATTAAGATCCTACTTCTGTTTTCGACTCCCCTTGAACCAGCAAGAAGATACCATGACAAGCACCTGGTATTAGGATCTGACATTAATGATGTTTTCAAGAATTAGTTACAGCGTCCATAATCCACCAACATATGCAAATTTATTTAATTATGTAGGCTTACCATCATTTTATAGTAAACCAGTTGACGTAACTGCATGTTTGATTACAAGATCATGGATTTCCGAAAAACGATCTTCAACGTTATCTGGAATTGATTTGTACAGGCAAATTGGAGTAATTGGTATCTCAAATTTTTGTATTGCCTCGTGCCATCCAGTTTCGATATTAATAGCGTCCTCATATTTCCCCTGTTCGATCAGTCTTCCTGGCAATGTACCTATGACGTTTAACCCACATTTTGATTTTTCTTTGGCCATCTCGCCAATGCTTCGTACTTGTGTAAATAAGGGTTCAACCGGATAGGATTCGTTAGGAAAGCATTCATCGGTTAAAATTATCATTATGTCTTGCGAATTGAATAAGGAATCTATCTTTTCGATCTTATTAAGAGATTGTAGGAATTGCGTCTCCTCTCTCTTACATATGACCAGTATATTGATCTGATTGTAATTTATGCCTCGCTTTATGAACGTACCAACGATCTCTTCGAATTGTGATTTTTCATTATAAATAAGAGCTAGATGGTCACGATCCCTAATTTGTAGAATAAAGTCATTGATAGATTCTAGGTTTTTGTAAAAAACTTCTTGCTCCTCAAGGAAGTCGTTGATAATGTGTCGTAATAGCTCGGGTTTGTCAGACATACCCATACTTCTAGCTCTAGGCGTTTCCAAGAATTGGTCAAGTCGTTTAGTCAAAAGTTTTGGAAGATGGACATAATACCAGTCCTTACGTCCCATATGTTGAGTGAAGAAATCAGTATATATTAGTATTAGTCAACCTAGTTGATACTACTGAGTTTGGTAGGCATGTATACATATGTCCTCTTAACTCCTAACAAGGAGCCGGAAAGGACTTCAGAGCCTATTACTCAGCAACGAACCGGCTTAGGTCCTTAGTTCTGCACAGCCGAACAGTACAGAAAAATCTTTACACCATAGTAGAACGAACCTGTCTTTGTTAAGATCAGTTCCATTAGGTATATTGTAGTTTTGATTTCCATTGTTAGCTTTTATCTTTCCAAGGTCCACATAATCTGAAGGACGTTTGTCAGTCGAGAGGTAAACATGGACATTAGGTCCGTTAGTAGATCTAAAGTTTTCTAATCTCAGAATCTTACTCCCATCTCCTAATGCAACAACTTTTGTTGTTCCGGCTGCATTATGTATTCCGTCGCCAGCACCTGTAAAGTTACCTTAGTATGATGATTTCGCTCCTTTACCATCGACAGTAGTTGTTGGTAGTGATTCATTTACTGTAGAGCTTGTGAAAATTGGTGAAATCGTATAGACTCCGAAAGGTATTCCTACAGCTGCGATCACTATGACAATTATCATTGTTAGTTTTTTGTTCGTAGTGACACCCTAGGGTCGAAATTATTAAAGGTTCAGGCTTACCACTGTCTTACAGTAAGACATAATATTAATTAATTTGAAATAGCATATCCATCAATACTTTGGTTGGATCCTCTATCATACGATACAGATTTAGGACCACGAAGTCCGACATTAAGTGATATCAACTTAGCCGTAGTATAAATGCATCAACGATTTATTTTGTCTGTCTCAATAGAGCTTATTATTACTATGCCACTCCCCTTTAACTATCATTTTGATTGATGCCACTCCCCTTTAACTGCCATCAATCACTACCATTTTGATTGTTAATACGTCTCAGCTAGCTAGTTAGACATTAGTTTTGCAGGATCTCCTTTCTTTTCTTCTGATAAATTTGTCAAACCAAATGAGGGATCGTTGCAGCCATTTAATTTCTCAATAGCTTCTGGATATTTGGGTATCAATTGTCATTTGCAAAATGTTTTTGGCAAGGATATGATGTGGATCAAGCATTGTGCTATCCTATTTTCCATTATGCATGTGCAACGAAACCGCTGTCTTCTCAATAAGATTTTTTTTGAGACCTCCTATTTTTTAGGACCAAAAAGGAAGCCACCGTGGCAGCTACAGCGATTCCCCAAATGATGTAAGATGACGATGTACCAGGAACATTCAAAGTGAAAAGAGGAAGTGGAACGATAACTAAAAAGGATGCTAGCGCAGCAACATCGTGAGTCTGTGACATTATCTTTGTGATAACTTGGTATGATCCTATGTCAGGAAAGATGACATTAGTAGAGAAATTACCATCAGGGGCCGATATATTTGTCAATCGAAATGTCGTTTCCTGACTTCTATTCACTCCAAGAATTACGACACTTGCCAATAGGTTTGTTAGAGGTTTACCTGTCTCCAAATTTTGGACAGTAAATCTTAGCAGACAGGATGTACCTATCGTGGGCTGCAAAGGTATCATGCTTAATACAATTTTTATATTCTGATCCCTATCTAACCAAGTCTTGGTACCGTTTGTGCTGAGTTGTGCGGATACAATATTCGGGGATAACTGACCTAAGATCATAATCATGATCAAAGCAAAGACCATTAGAAGAAACTGCAAGATCGAAATAAAAGACCTTAACACTTTCATTAACACAGGACACAAGAGGTATCAAGTTATAAAGGTAGATAAACAAGATAACACTGTCGAATCCTGACCAGACCTTTTGTTCTTATTTTTGAATTTGATTCAATATCTGAGGTATCCATAGTCTTGCTGGCCGACAATGGTTGTTAAACACGAGGCATTATGGTATTATCATATCTCTCAGGTAGCCAACACAAATTTTACTTTATCTGGAAGTCTGTTTTGTGCTGCTACCGCTTTATTGCCTGCGGTTACCATGGTTTCTTTGCTGTGTATTCTGCAACCGACTAATAATCTCGTCAGACTAGATAAAATTTCCTTGATAGACTCTGGACCCCTCAGCCAGATATCCATATAACGATATTCATATAACAAACTACTATGTATAAGGATTAGATTGCTATAAGGATGACGAATTTGGATGGTGCAAAGAACCGGATACCTTGGCTAATCGCAGCATCATGGACTCTAAAATGCGCTCCTAAGGGGTGGGGTGGAACAATTTAGCATCATTCACATCTAGTTACAAACCACTTTCTTTATTCAGTGAAACTTTAATCAAATATACACTCGTACCGTCTATTCCTCTATCAATAATAGCAATTCTATCGATCAATCCTAGCACATGGAGACTATCTGAAATACACCATTTTTATATCGAATTGTTTGCTGTCCTACTTGCTGCAATACTTTCATTTTACTATATATCCCGTTACCACACTTTAAGTGATAAATTCAGTCTCTTTCTTGGAATAGGATTTCTTGCTAATGCTTTAATTGATTTGCTGCACGTTATAGTATCGTATAATTTAGTAAATGAGTCATTATTTCTCAAATACTTTATACCACAGACTTGGTTTGCGGGCAGGCTATTTCTAAGTGCTATGTTTGCCATAGCAATCGCATGTTATCCTATATTGTCTAGGAACGAACAAGAAAGAGAAGTAAGCCAACATCACAACTTAGACCAAAAAATGCTTGTAGTATTCTTGGTCGTTCTTGCCTGTCTAGCCGCTGGTACTGCAATAAGCTCTCTTTTCATATTTTTTCCGGGTGTAGTGCTGGATAACTATCCTTTACATAGACCATATGAAATTCCCGCGCTAATATTATTTCTAGTTGCTTTATTCTATTTTTATAAGAGGCAGCTCTACAAGAAAAATGACGTTTTTTACAAAGGAATCGTCGGTTCTATATTAATTGATGCATTTGCTGAGCTTATTATGTCTTATTCAACTGCTTCTTTTGACACGGCACATAACGTAGCTCACATCCTCAAAGATTCAGCTTATTTTGTTAACATTGTTGGGCTAGCATTATCGAGTATCAACTACAATTTAAGATTAAAAGAAAGTAACGATAGGCTAGAGGAAATTAATACCAGATTGAGAGAACAAGAGGAATTAATACGTGCTCAATATGAAAGTTTAAAGGAATCAGATAAAATGAAAAATGAATTTCTTAATGTGGCCTCTCACGAATTGCGAACACCTATTCAACCAATACTCACTCTATCTGCAGTCCTTAGACCAAAAATACAAGATGTACGTCAACAAGAGATATTAGATATCATCATAAGAAACGCAAGAAGACTGATGCAGCTCACAGAATCCATACTGGATGTTACAAAGATCGAAAACCAATCACTAATTCTAACAAAAGAACTGTTCGATCTAAACGACATAGTAATGAATGTGGTGAATGATATTACATTAGGCTCAGAGTTCGTCAACAACAAAAACATAAGGCTATCATATATGCCCCAGCATATATTATTGGAAGCAGATAGAGTGAGAATAATACAAGTCATTTCCAATATGTTGGCCAATGCTGTTAAATTTACAAAGGAAGGTACAATTACCATTACTTCTGAAATAAAAGATAACGTCGCACTAGTTAGTGTAAAGGATACGGGTCAAGGCCTACATGCGGAAGTACTACCTCAGCTATTCACTAAATTTGGTACTAAAGCTCCTTCACATGGCGTACAGAAGGGAACTGGATTAGGTCTTTTTATCTCAAAAAATATAATCGAAGCTCATGGTGGCAAGATTTGGGCTGAGAATAATACTAATGGAAACGGAGCAACGTTTACTTTTAGTGTACCAATAAGAGAACTATAGTGGAACTCCAGTAAGAACGTCTAATAAATTAGAAATCACAATATCGAATATAAATAAAGACTTCAGGCAGCTGACCACGATCTATGTGACTATTATCATTAGTTATGGTTAATGTACTAACATATGGAATCAAGCTACTGTCATAACACACACCCTCCCTGGGTAAAACATGCATAACCCTAGGAGGGAGTAAAACCTCGCCTCGCTACTAGATATGAACAGAGTGGAAAAGGAAGAGTACGTAATTCGAGTTTACAAAGAGGATAGGTCGACAAGGGAAATTGCCAAACTTATTCACATGTCATTTAGAGATATAAGGGCCATAATAAACAAAGCAAAATTGGAAGCGGAACTAGATAGGCCAACTAGATGAGAATGATGATATTAAATCAAGATTGAAAATTACCCAGACCTTCAAGTTGTTTTCAGAAGGCAACTCTATTCACCTATCATGTAGCAAATATTAGCCGTGGCACTAATTTGAGCCGACTTCGGTTTGTCACTGGTGGCTTTTCCCTTATTGTTTGTCTTCTCAATTATCTTCCATGCAGAAATTGAAGATAATGCAACCTATTAGCATTTTTAACAATACTAAAATTCAAACCATCAGTGGCAAAACGGAAGAAACAGGACATTGTACTGGGCCAAAAGAATTATGCTTTACAGGTGGGTTGACCCATGACTGAAAAAGCGATTCTCCTAAGCCTTCTAGACAGCTACATACCGGATTGATAACTAGCTGTCTTATTTCTATAGTATAGTTGCGGGATCTACAAAGTAAGTTATCATTCACTTAACCTCTTCAATTTCCTTAGACAACCTTGCAAGCTGTTTATAGTGAAAATTCCTATTAATATATCTTGATTGCATTATCAGCAGATACAATTACGCTGTTGTGTGAGGCCTATTACTAGTAGTGCTAGCGCGAGCCTCTACGAAATGGTCTACGGAATAGTTAAGCAAGCTGGTTCCCAAGGATTTGTTGATCGCCAGCGAATCAATCATCTCTTGTACTGTTGGTAAATAATCAGAGTACTTTGGGGCATCTGCAATATATTGCACACTGTATGCTTTATCACCAATTATAGATTTCCATTAGTTTTTGCAAGCCGGCGAACGATCTCGATACGTACCAATTAACATGTATGCGGGTTTCCCTGCAAGGATTGATGAATTTGTACTTAATTCAAGCAGTTTAAAGGTATGAAATGCAG
>JASHSN010000484.1 GCA_030038695.1 Nitrososphaeraceae archaeon | reverse complement strand
GAGGACGAGCAAAATCTAGAAGACATATTAGCCAAACTAGAGATCGATTAAGATCTCAATTTTGGTATATTCCATGCCATTTACGTTTTCTTTTTATGGGTTTTTTTCCTGACCGTGGCATTACACTAAGCTTCAGTAGCTTTGTTTTACATATAGAACAACATCCCTCTATCGCGAGCCTGTTATTTGCGAGTTTCGAATATTTGATATCATTGAGCTTCACATTGATTTTGCAGCTAGTACAATACGTCTCTTTCAATTAATATATCATTTATAATGTTATATTAATTTCAATATGTTCTAGCTAAAAATTGCCTAAACGGCGAGTTGATTCTATAAATTGAGAATATGGATGTTTACTTGTCTAATATGAAAATGTATTTTCATATATGAGAATCAAAAGTTAGTATAAATATTAGGATGGCCTAATTACAAATACGTGTAACGAACCAAGAAGAAAAAGAACAAGGCAATGTGGCGTTGACTGAGTGAATATGCTAGCGCGATATTCACTCAGTATCGCCATGTCCTGCGATATGAACACACCAGGGTTACTACCGTTTATACATGAGCTGAACAAGAACGATCAGTCTAATTGTGCACTAAGTCAAGTGGGCACATGGGATAGCTAAATAACGTACTTCTGAGATTATGCTGTCTCGTGAAGGAATAGCTTAACCTAATTTCCGCAGCTAATTCCTTAATTGTCGCTTATACTCCTGTACCAGGATTATTTCGATGCAGTAGCATTGTTCAGTAGCCATAACTAAACTATACTCTTCCAAACACTCCTTTTACGGCAAGATCCCGGGCCTAGTACAATTGTTATCATTATCATATTGATGGTTAATTAAACCCGGCACTAGAATCTGAGAATGCGGGAACAAAAAATAGGTATTTTTTATTCTTGCAAAACGATAACATGGAATTATCACCCAACCTCGATTTCAGATCCTTTTAAACAATTCTCTATCCATACGTGTGTCTGCTTCTGAACAACATCTAATCAATTTTGCTAGTAATCACTGCTTTTGGAACTGCACACCATTTCTCTAACGAGGCCGGATGGTTGAGCGAGCAAATAAAGGGCCTCTTGGTTTCTTGTATCGATAGGATGCCTTTTGTAGGTGTAAAACATGTATGTTAGGCGATAGGCTAACGTAAAGCCGCATCATGCGTTAAATAGTAAAGGCGCGGCACTTTCCAATCTAGGTAATTATACTGGAGCTATAGAATATTATGGTAAAACATTGGCCATAGGTCCAAAATCGTTTAAGTTACCACAGAACATTTATCCTTCTACATACACGCTACCGTTTTCTATACTGACTTTGAATGAACGAAGTGATTTCAATTTCTCAGGGAAGAGCACCAGCTTTCCAGTCGTTACATCCCATTTTGCACCATGCCATGGACATACCAATTCCTTGCCTTTGAGTCTGCCTTCATGAAGTCTAAGTCCTTCATGAGAACAAATGTTGCTTACAGCATAATAATTTCCTCCTATATTGACAACCAGAACATCCTTCTTTTTATCTATCATCATATGAACTATTTTTCCGTGTGGAATATCAGAGGCCTTCCCAACGAAAAATTTAGTCATCTAAACAATCAGTCAGGTTTTCACTATTTAAAATCTAATCTGATTCTCAGTTTCTAAAACGCATTCAAGCAGATAAAAATTTATTGTCAGATCTGAAGCTAGCAATAGAATTTTACAATCTACGCGCATGTATGTTTCGCATGTTAGTGGTTAACTGTAATATATCTGCCAAAGCGTTCTCCGAATCTAAATCCAGTAGAGACAAGGGTGAACAGGAATTTGAAGAAGGGTGTATGTGCAAACCATAATTATGGAACGGAAGAGAATTTGGGAAAGGCAGTAAGAAGATATCTTAGATGTATAGGTAGTTGGCCTAAATTATGATACTTAACTTATAATACTGAAAATCCTTGGTCAATTACAATCAATTCAGACGCATTTGAAAGTGTAAACATGATTTTCTTCAGTACAGTCGTATTGATAAAAGGTATCAAAAAAGAAACTGTAACCTCGATAATATTTCGACAGGAAATCAGCTGCATTATCAAGCAGCTCTTTGATAATAAGAATATACCAATACTTCTTGTATGCATATCCAGTTCTTAGAATAACACCATTAACTGTGAAGTAATCCATACTATGCCTTTTGTATGAGAATATATCACAAGTGGAAGGGAGAAGGGAGGGGGTTACCTTTTTTGACTCTTTTTCATCCTGATTATCGACATGCTTATTGGGCTTGTCTTTTTCTTCAATTTTATCAACCCCCTTATCGACAGGGGGATCAGCTTTCTCATCAAAAGCGTTTTGGTCATTTTGGTTCTTTCTCAAACCATTTTCTAAATATGGAACAAACTCTACTAATGTAACTTCCCCGTTGTCTTTATCAGACGGGTTTTTGTTATCAAATAATGGTGGTGGCATGTCTGCTTCTTTATCTCTGGTTTTTGACGTAGGTTTGTCTGCTGAGCTCACTCTCAAGTTAGTTCCGGATCCTTTTTAAGTCTTAGAACGCAATACAAATTCAGTGCTAGCTCTGTGTCACATGTTGTGGATGCTACGTTACGTGCCGTATTTCATCATATATTATCGATCGCCGCCCAATGAACTTCCTTTAATTCGTCCTTGGGACCAATACTTTCGACTTTTGGACCAGAACAGGCCTGCATGTCCCTGGACACTAGAGGCATAGCAGACACCAACACCGAGGAAAATGAAGCGGCATCATAATACACATACACACCCCCCAAGGGTGTCTCTATCTCGATTTTGTTGGTTTTTTGTTTAATTTAGCTTGTTTATCTGAAATAAACATCCCCTATCTGGTGTATGTGTAGCCGCATGTAGCCTGAAGGCCGAGGTATCACTCGATCTTTCTGTTATATACACACTATGTAGTACGGTCGTTAAGAAGAAAGACGGCCCTAGGAGTACTGTGTTGCGGTTAGAAAGCAAATACAACAGTGAGTGAATGACGACGAGGACGATGACCATGACAGGGCCTCGCTGAGAGCGAGGAAGTCAACAATTTTGTAGGCATTGGACCTACTAGCGGAGCTGCGGATATGCTGGTCGGTTCTTATTTAGGCACTTGTGAAAACAAGAGCGAGAAGTTGTACACACTCCCGGAAACTGTACACATATTGCTTTCTGAGAAGCTTGCTGAGGAACATGCTATGATTGATGGAAAAGGAAGCTTTCATCTACAGTCTACAAACAAAGTTAAAGACGCTAGATGAACTATTAGATGAAATAGATATGCATCAAAGTGTTGGTGCAGAAATTATGATGCTTGAATCGGAAGGCATTACTGAAGATTTACCACCAGATTAATGGAGAGTGGATATTATTAATGAACTAAACAAAAGATTTGGTTTTGATTCCTTTATGTTTGAAGCATCAGATCCACCTGTTCTTAAATGGTATCTTAAGCAATTTGGGTCAGAGGTTAACTTGTTTATAGACCACTCTCAGATTGTTGAATTTACTGCTTGGAAGACACAGTTGTGGGGAGACAGAGATATTTGGAAAGATAAGACTCTTTCTTACAAAAAAGAATAGTCAAGCCCTTAGACACATAACATAAGGATAACCACCAGCCGCCCCAGGGTCCGCCGCAGCCGCCTCAGCCTGTCATCCGTGGATATAGGGTTTCGACTGCAGGCATTGAAATAGCCCGATTGTAGTCCCTAGTTGGAAATAACTCAATCAGCTTTCCCATTATATATTCCCAAAGTCTTTCATCGCCGACTTGCTCTAGAACGGCATCTATCTCCACTCGTCTTTTTTTACAAATTCTTTATCAATTGTTTCATTATTAAAAATGTCAAGGTTGTAGGAATCTAATGTCATGTTAATAACACGTTAAGATCCTGGTAGTGATCTCGGTAATGTCAATATTACTAACTAAGTTATACTATACTACTGATTTTAAATAATCACAGGTACAGTCTGTATTATATGACTCAAGAAAAACGACTTGAGGGAAAGATTGCAGTCATCACGGGTGGAAATAGCGGGATAGGCCTTGCCACAGCCCAGCAGTTCGTCCAAGAAGGTGCCTATGTTTTTATCACTGGTCGACGCCAGAATGAACTCGATAAAGCAGTCAAGCTGATTGGCAGAAATGTCATGGGCATTCGGGGTGACGTCTCAAATCTAGCAGATCTTGATCGGCTATACGAGACAGTGAAACAGCAAAAAGACCGAATCGACGTCCTTTTCGCCAACGCCGGCCTACGGGAATTTGTACCATTGGAGGTAATTGCTGAGGCACAATTTGACAAAATGTTCAGTGTTAACGTTAAAGGGCTTCTGTTCACAGTACAAAAAGCGCTTCCGCTGTTTCGGGACGGAGGGTCGATCATTTTAACTGCTTCGACTGCTGCTTCCAAAGCGTTTGAGGGCGTTAGTGTTTACGGTGCGACCAAGGCTGCTGTACGATCGTTTGCACGTTCGTGGACTGTTGATCTGAAACACCGCAAGATCCGTGTCAACGCCGTCAGTCCTGGTCCAATAGACACACTTGCTTTTCGCGTCATTCACAACACACAAAATGAACAACAGACCGAACAGCTAATGACAACCCTTTTCAACACGTTGCCAATGGGGAGGTTGGGTAATCCTGACGAAGTCGCGAAAGCCGTCGCCTTCCTTGCATCCGATGATAGCAGTTACATTACAGGTATCGAATTGTTCGTCGATGGGGGACTAGCACAAATTTGAAGGAATAACCGGTTAAATTATTCCTTCAGGGGATAGCATAATCTCAATTAATGCTCTCTTATTCCATTCATACTGTTATTTCACCATCATCAGACGACTGGGTTGGACCATTCATTATATCTATCAGTGTTGTCATTATTACTGCTGCAATAGCACGAAAAAGAAACATAATCCGACATCTAACAAACAATGCCAGGTGTATAGCTCCAGATCTGATTGGAATGGGCAAATCCGACAAGCCAGATATCGAATACAGGTTCTTTGATCATGTGGAATATATTGAAGGATTCATCGACAAGATGAACGTAAAAGACATAACTCTTGTTGTGCACGACTGGGGATCTGGTCTAGGATTCCATTATGCAATGAGAAATGAAGATAAAATAAGAGGAATTGCCTTTATGGAATCCATTCTAGCACCTATGGAGAGTTGGGATATGTTGCCTGAGCAACACCGAAAAATTTTCCAAGCATTTAGAACTCCTGATGTTGGATGGGATTTGATTGTAAACCAGAACTTCTTTGTAGAAGAAATCCTGGGAAAACTTGGGACTGTTAGGCGACTAAGTGAAGATGAGATGGCATACTACAGAGAGCCATTCAGAAAACCAGAATATAGAAAACCTGTATGGAGATGGCCTAATGAACTTCCGATTGAAGGAAAACCTGAAGATGTAACCAAAGCTGTAAGGGAATATAATCAGAAACTTCAGATATCTAATACTCCGAAACTTCTAATATACGGGGAGCCAGGGATACTAATTCCTAACCCGTAGTAGATTGGTGTATGAAAAATCTTTCAAACCTGACAACTGCTAATATTGGAGTCGGAATCCATTATTTACAAGAAGATAATCCTCATACTATCGGTCTAGAAATAGCCAAATGGTACGAGACTATATCTATGTAGATAACATGGAGGAGGGGGTGTGTGCTGCGAGCAGTATCCGGCTGATTTTCGTGCATTAGAGAACTATCATTTTTGAAGCGACTGGAGTGCAATCCAAACAATATCCCTGTATTTACAAATTTAATTGAGACATTTAATTTTAAACGGGCATATAGCAGCAAGAGTAATCAATACTGTGTGACTAGGGGCGCCCAGGGTGACGCAATAAAGAAGATGTCAACTATGGGATATGCATTAGACAACAAATGGAATGAACCTTTGATTATTCAACATAATAAGAAAGTAGAAAAGGTATACCTGCAGGTTGATAGAAAACAAGGGAAGA
>JASHSN010000483.1 GCA_030038695.1 Nitrososphaeraceae archaeon | reverse complement strand
TATAGACATTGGGTAAACAAGTAAGGTAAGTATAGACATTGGGTAAACAAGTAAGGTAAGTATAGACATTGGGTAAACAAGTAAGGTAAGTATAGACATTGGGTAAACAAGTAAGGTAAGTATAGACATTGGGTAAACAAGTAAGGTAAGTATAGACATTGGGTAAACAAGTAAGGTAAGTATAGACATTGGGTAAGTTTTCCATGGAATGTACGTACAATCGGTACAGGCCTCGACAGATCCATCACCAGAAACAAATCCAACAACAGGTAATCTGTGTGGCTCTGATGAACATGCCCACCGCCACCTTAGGCGCGGCGCACAATGATAAAAATTAGTAGCCAATCCTCGAATTTTTTATGCATAAGGTAAACAGTTTTAGAGTTCTCCTTAAGCGGATAATTCATTTGTCGGGCGAGTGAGTAGCAGTTTCATGGAAGATATCCGTTATACCAATCACATACCACTTTTCAGGCGGACAAGATGGGTTAGTTACATTCACGTGATATGAAAGAAGTCTTTCAGCTCCCTATTCCACAACTCAGCGTGAGCCACTTGTCCTTAGTAATCCAAACGCAACTATAGATCCTCCTATCCCTTTGTATTGTTGAATCTTCCCGGTAGGAACAAACAGCGAAGCATCTCCCATTGAAGCTCCTCCTACCCCTATTGGCCCTGGTACAGTGGCAGACCATATCTCTTTTCCCGTATCGCTATCTAGCGCCAACATCACTCCTGTCCTTATTTGATGTGTAGCTGTACCATGTCCAATTTGACTTGCCGTTTTTTCTGTAAATGGAATGTATCCTGAGAACACCAATCCTTGAGTGACCAATGGCGACACTAGTGGGGGAAAATCCACACCGTAGTTCCACTTGATCATTCCTGTTCTCATATCAAGAGCAGTTATCGTTCCATTTTGATAACCTAATTCAATCGAATTTCTGGTGAGGGGTATTCTATGTCCAGATATTCCATTCGTAAAGAAGTTCAAACCTCTTCCATTTGTGGTTAAATAAAGCGAATTATGATTGTCGACTGCGTGGTACGCGTCAATGCCATAGGTCCATACTGGGCCGCTACCTTTAGGCAATGGAATAGTATCAGTATGATAATCAGTACCCATAGTTTTCCACCATAGCTCTTTTCCCGTCACAGCATCCATGGCAATCAAATTGCCCATCTTGTCATGGCCTATTACCACCTTCATATGTGTCCCGTTATCGTATGTAACGCTAGATACACTGCTCCCCCACGACGTATCCCAATCATGTGTGTCAGGAAGCCTAACTTTTAGTACAGTTCCTTCTGCAATAAAGGGCACAGCCCATACCAGCTTGCCATTTGTGATATTCACTGCAACCATGTGATTCGCATAAAGATTAGGTGTCAGTCGAGTCGAAGCGTTAAAGTCTGGAGCGGGATTTCCCAAGGGCATATACAATATCTTAGACTCTGGATCGAATGAGCCGCCAGACCATGCTGTCGCTCCACCGTTTGGAGGACTTTTAGCTGGGCTTACCCATTCCCCTGTAGTAGTACGAAAGTTCCATATTATGTCACCATTGGTACGATTAACTGCGGTGATGTTCCCTCGTACCACTCCTTTTTGCCAGGATAGGTCGTGTGGGAAATCACCGCCAGCCGAGCCTACTACAACATAGTCCTTCCATATGATGGGTGGTGTAGCTACACCATATCCAGCTTTGGAAGGACCAAGTACTGGAGACTGCCATATTATACCACCGTCTGTTGCATTAACTGCGATTACAGTAGAGTTGTAGCCTGTTCCTGAGAATAACACCCCATGGTCGTATGTTAAACCGTGAAAATTCTTTCCTATTCCTTGGTGTATCTTCCATAAGGTATGACCAGTATTCGCGTCGAATGCTACAATATATCCACCGTTATCTTGTACGTAGCCTCTATCTCCTATTATTATAGGGGGATCCTCTATAGGGGATTTATTCAGCAAAATCCACTTAAGCTGTAGCTTGTTTATGTTGTCCTTTCCTATTATTGTCTGATTGCTAGATCTAGTTCCAAAAATATCGTGGTTTACAGTTATCCAATCGTTTTTATATTCTGGTTCAGTTCCATAATCTGTAGCTAGAGATCGTGATAGAAGGGTTTTATGCGTAGTCAACTGATATCGTGTAAGAATTGTACTCTTCCCTAAAGGAGCAGGATGGTGTAATTGATTTTGTTGACCGCTACCACTATAGCGTGATGATGAACCTACTGTAATAGTTCCTCCCATCCATGGATGGATAGTACAATGGTATTCTAGCTTGCCTGATCCAGTTATTTTTACAGTTGAGTTACCGTCAATAGGTATAATGCCTGTGTCAAATGACCCGTTGTCAGCCGTTGCTGTGTGTAATGCGGAGTCTTGATTTACCCAGGTCACCGACGTATCATTAGAAATTGTGACCTCTTTTGGCTGGTAATAAAACTCAACATTTTGGTCTGCTGCACCATCTGGAATTATAATTTTTTTGGCTGAAATTGTTTCTTGTTGATGGAACACTACTGGTTGGTTGAATCCTCCAACAGGTAGTTTAGCGGAAACATTCTGCAATATAATCATCGGGCCAAGCAGTAAGAATATGCAAACACATGTGACTTCCAGACGCATAATAGAAAGTGATGTCCGTATCAATACATGCTGAAGCATCCCTAGACTACGTATTTATTTCGGATGTGCCCATAAGAATTT
>JASHSN010000482.1 GCA_030038695.1 Nitrososphaeraceae archaeon | reverse complement strand
CTTTAGCAGTGTCTCTTTTCTTTTGCAGCATCTCTTCCCGCTGCAGCTTCTTGTACTGCTTCTCCTATAGCTACGCTATCATGAAATTTCTTTAATGTTTCCCTTGTTGTCGCTTCTTAAGTGTTCTATTTATACATAAAAATAAAATAAGAATAAATTTTACTACTACTGCATGCTAGATGAAAATCCACTTTAACGTATGAAGAAAAATCCGACTGCTACTATTATGTAAACCCCGGTTAGCATGATTCCTTCAAACCAGTTACTTTTTCCATCGTGCGCAATCAAGTTCAATATTATTGCGGAAAGAAAAACAACAGCCAATTCATAAATTGTGAAAACTAAATTGAAATGCTTGCTAACAACAATTCCAGCTATTACCAATATTGGAACTACGAAAATTGCTACTTGGGTCCCAGAACCTGCTGCAATCCCTATTGATAAATCAAGTTTATCTTTCCTCGCAAGCATAATAGCGCTACTATGTTCGGCAGCATTTCCTACAACACCGACTATAATTGCCCCGACGAACATCTCGCTAAACTCAAATTTTTTGACTGTAACTTCTACTGAGCTAACCAATACTTCGCTTACGATAACCACCCCAACAAGACTAGCCCCAAGCAGTATAATAGATCTTTTCTTGCTCCAATGTAAATCATTGGATTGTACTCCTTCATCTAAATCTTGGGAGATCTTACTATCATGATTAATTCCGTCATCATTTTTCTCTTCTCTTTCTACTGAAGTGATGGAAAATAAGTGTTTATGAGTAACAAACGTAAATATTATACTAGCTATGTATACTCCTAATAATACAAATGCAACACATACACTAACGAACTCAATGTTACCTTGATGTCCTTCTGTTGCAGTAGTGGATAAAATAGTTGGGACCGCCAATCCAATTATTGCTAAAAACAGCATTGAGGATTGATAACCTGTGTTCTCTTTATTGAAAAATTGTTCTTTGTGTTTTAGACCACCTACAATAAGACTCAGCCCAAAAACTAAGAGTATGTTGCCAATAATAGAACCTATAATCGACGCTTTTACCAGATTTAATAATCCTGCAGATATAGCAGCAATTCCTATTATAATTTCGGTAGCATTTCCAAAAGTCACATTGAGCAAAGAAGCTACAGTTGGTCCGTAATATGTTGCCAGATGCTCGGTTGACTGACCGATTAACTTTGCAAGTGGGATCAATCCTATAGCAGCAAAGATGAAAACTAGAAGAGATTCAGAGTGAGTAAATTCTAATAGGAATGCTATTGGCGCACAGATAACCAGAAAATATAATGCTGCTGATTTCGATGATATTATCATACTTCAACCATACTTCTCGCCTAGAGACATGTAGACGGATATAATATATCCTATCCTGCGTATATCATTCTAACACAAGAAAAGCGGGTTTTCACGCTTGTCTGGCTGAATTGCTGATAAAAACAAGTTCTGAACTTACATGAATAATGGCGGCCAATAAGGGATTTATTAGACCAACAAACGCCAGAATGAAACCTAGTCCATCTACAAGCATGGTTCCAAAAAAAGTTTTGTTTGACCGCTAACAGAGATTGCCTTGATGTTTTTAGCAAATAACAATACCATTTAGTATCCTTATTAATAGCGTTACTTCTATACTACGTGTGTCGAAACTTCTGCAGTTAAGACAAAACGACGCTTGTACATTATGGATGGAGAGCATTAAGTCAAAAAGCACACTGAATGCATATACTATTCATCTTTCGTTGTTCTGCAAATTCCATAATACAAACCCAGATCAATTGATTCAATTGAATGACTCTGTGGCACAACTTAAAACTATGATATTAAACTACATTATACATCTTAAGAAGATAGCTAAACAGTCAGCAGGTAAACCTAGGAAGGGAGAATTATCTGTTAACAGTATTAAAGTCTATCTTCTTGGTGTTAAGTCCTTCCTAGACTTCAATGAGATAGCATTGCCTTGAAAGAAAATCGCCAAATTCTATCCTGACGATGTAACGAACCCTTACAGATCGTACACGAAAGAAGAAATTAAGAAATTGCTATCAGTAGCAGATCCTAGAGACCGCTGTATTATTTTATTGATGGCTTCAAGTGGCATACGTGTTGGGGCAATTCAGACCTTAAAAGTTAAGTCAATCAAAAGATTAGATGGCGAGATTGGTATTCTAACAGTATACGCAGAAAGCAAGGGTTCTGTTTATGCTACCCTGGTTACCCCTGAATTTTTGACCAGCCTTGATGAATATCTAAAATATCGTGAATCCCAAGGAGAAAAGATAACAACTGAATCCTGGCTTATACGTGATAAATTTGCTACGTTTTCAAACAAGACGAATAGACCAATACCGCCATCGGATAGATCTATAAGGAAACAAATGCGTTTCCTGATGAGAAAAGCTGGACTGCCTTTAGAGGATCTACAACCAGATCACAGTCTAAGAAAGTTTTTCAACACTGCATTAATGAATTCAGACGTTGCTTACACATTCAAGGAATTGTTGATGGGCCACAGTGTGAAGTTAGATAATGTATATTATGATAAAAATAATGAAAAATCACAACAAAAGATATTGTTAGAATATGTGAAGGCGATAGATGCTCTAACTATCAATGACGAATATCGTTTGAAAAAGAAAATAGTCGAATATGAAGAGAAGTTGAAAGATGTACCTAAGGT
>JASHSN010000481.1 GCA_030038695.1 Nitrososphaeraceae archaeon | reverse complement strand
GCCTCGGCCGCTAATGCATACCTCTTAATAACATCAGCAACCTGACTATCTGACTATCCTCACTTTTTTGCGATCGTTATAGAATAAAATCACGCAAATGCGGTGTAATCAAGAAAAACAGCATATCATATATGATTTGCACATCGATAGTTCTGAATCGAATGTGAAAGTCCGTGATAATTTACCGTGAACGGTGGGTCAAAGGTAATGTGCCGCTAGTATTGAGATTCTATCTCTGTTTTTGAACCGAAGATTCATGGACAACTAACAGCAGCATCCACCAATACTATCCATTATGGTAATAAACAGTGTGTCGAATGTATTGGCGTGATGATGGTCTAACGGCTGGGTAGTAAAATTAGCCCATTTAATAAATATCGGCCTTATGTCATTCTCATAATGTTCTCGATCTTAACCAGCGGCTCATAAATTAGGTAGCAGATGGATGCTAATCGTGTCGCTAATCTTCTCCTCCTTTTCAATCCTCTTTTTTCCCCTTTCTTCTTTTCAATAGGGAAGTTTGGCTAATTGGAAAGATTAGCTGGTCCATTCCGAACATATCCGTTGGCATCAAACGTGGACCCGTTAGTCGAATGTGGATGTGCAAGATTCATACTCTAATATATTCCAGTAAAACAGCAATCGCCGAAGCGCAGGACAGAACCTGTTCCATTTTTCATGACGGCAATACGTTCTATGAGATGACTCCCCAACTAACTGTATATAGATCATAGTTCCGATAGAGAACTAAACAAACCCTGTCGATAACCGTAATAATCCATACCTGTCAATCTTTAATGTACATCGCCTCATATGACGGTTGGTTCAGGAGCGAGCAATCCATGCCATCTTTTCCACCCTGGACCACCCGTTGCTATCCTATAATATAATCCGGTATAGATGTTAATGTGGTTTCTACTAGCTCTGAGAACTTGTTCTGTTGAGTTGCAGTTATCTTTGAGCACCTACGGGTATACCGTGGTCCTCAGCGGTTCGTTATCGCGTAGCCTCCGAGACCGATCATATTTCGATGAACATACGACCATCGATATCATATTATAGAATTAACATCCGCCGTCCCCTACCCTTTAGTGTACACATACCACCACATGTCGACCTCAATCATTTACCTGTGCATTGATACATCGAGGTCACGTCCATTTTGTCTTAAACACGTCTCCGCCATATAAGAGCATCCTCTAATTCGTACAATATATCTCATTCCCGTGTAGGTAGATATTCCGGTCTCTGACTGTTGGCGAACATTTCGCATTAGAGTCGATTCAAATATTTGTAACACCAACGAAAACTCTTCACAGTGTATTTATCAACTAGAAACGGTATTGAATTTATGCAATAAGACAGCATGCTCGTTACACAGGGTCTCCGTTTCTATTTGTGAATGTAATAGCTCTTCTTGCCAGTGCGCGTTATAAAGTCTGCAATTATTATCATTACAGAAAGGATCTCCTTCCGTTATAAAGAAAAATAATGCTTGAAGAACGTATCCGACTGCTATGAAGTTTATCCTGTAATCACCATAATCAAGATACTTTTTTTCTGTAGATGTATCCTCATTTTCATCATCAGAATCATAAGTAGCTAACTGCATTTGCTTCATGTACCATTCTTTCGGTTTAGCAGGTGCTTCAACTATACCGGTAGTTGAAATAATCGAAGGATTGCCCCCTACAATAGTTCTTGCATGATAACGCCAGTCTTCTTGGCTAAAAGTACATATCAATCTATCTTCAAACACTATATGAACATGATCAGTATTCGACTCGTTTTCATTAATCATAGTATGGAATAATCTTTGCATTAGAAAGCCATCATATAATATCAATTCCTCATATTCTCTCCTACTAGTGTTAGTATTATTTTCAGCACCATTAATTATGGGTCTCGAAAAATTCTTTTCATAAAAAACGTTCTGCTCTGATTCTTTGATCTTAGGTTGTTCGTTAAAGGGCTTCTTGGTATCAGATATTCTAATTGACACTAAATTCTCTGCTATTGCATCATCTATATGAGTCAAAAAAGGATGTCTCATGTCTATCGTAATGCTTGTAAAATATTTTCGTACTCCCGGCACTATCACATTCACGAAATCTAACGTGTTTACCTTATTACAGTAAATGTGAACATACTTAAATTGTAACATCGCTTGTCTATTTTCGACATGCGATGCCTAAATATTTTTCATATACGAAGAGTCTAAAATCATGTTATAATGTTTATCACTGTCCTCACTAAATGATATGATTAACGCCATGAATTGAGTAATTAATAATGATTTAACTTTTAATCTTCATGCGTAGTTCTTACCTATCGATCTCTACTCCTGGATTGTATATAATCTAGTAGATGCGGTTATCTAGACTTGATTACTAGGCAATCTTCTACATGTCTGTGTTGGAAGAGGCGCATCTCAGATCACTTACACTTTTAACCATGCCATCGAGGCCTTTTAAAATATACTAGCAATAGCACTCGTACACACGAACTCATTGGCTTCGATTTATACAATTTATTATATTAGACGACGTAGGAGATTCACCATAAAATTCGTTGGTTATGGTATGCTTGATTGGCACTCCTAGCAGTACCTGAACCTGCTGGAGAATAGCTAGCACTATAATGATGGATGCTATTGCTAGTAACTTCATAGCTACCTGAACTTGATCCAACAAAAGAGAAAATGTCCTTGGTGATGGACGATTTCCATAGACAGCCATGAGAGTCTGAAGGTTGCTTCGTACCTCCATTAGTGCTGTCCATCTTAGAACCTAACCATATGGGAACTGTCTATCCAAATCCAAGTTAGACGGTAAAATATCCATGTTTGTAGGCATGATGCGTGTGTTGTCACAGACCACAATCAATTTTTTGCACATATAGGTTGATAATTGTTCATATTAGAGAACAATTATAAATCGTAACATTGTTTCTTTTTGTTAATATAATGGCTATGTCTGGACGTAGCTCTGCGTCCATGAGATGACAACAACCTAATGTATGATTTGACATCAAGCAATCACAGTCAATAAGCCAAGAATCAAGTATTTACGTCTGTGTATGCATTCATCCCTAACGAATGCTGTTCATGTCATTTGATTATGACACAAGTAATTAGACCATCTTACACAACATTATAACTAGTAAAAAAAGATTATTAGGTTCCGACTTATCTATAGAAGTGTAGATGACTCAAGTACTAAGTGAGCGATCAAAGTACGAGAATGTCATAAATATATTAAAAGAACAAGCCCCCAAGTTTCAATTTGGTAAAGACGAGTATAGCGACAATGGGAATCAAAGGTGCACACTTGGGCTAATTTTAAGCCACTTCGGTTGGGATGGTACTAGAAATAGCGATAACTTCTTCACTGCTTTATACGCACTATGCAAATTATTAGGCCCAGAAAAACGAGATTTAATCATTAATTTTAAGGACGGCCCGAATACACTTAGCTTTGGGGAAGTTATAGATTTTATACGAGGATGGAGATGAAGTGAGCCAAGTAGTTATACTAAAAAAAGGAAAATTCCCTAAGGTAATCGAAATAATAGAGCAAGAGAAACACAACTTTAAATTCTTGAGAGGCGCGCTTGCCGACCAAGTAAACTACCGCTGTTGTGTGGGTTTGTTGCTATCTCATTTTGGTTGGGATGGACATGGCTGTTGTACTAAAAACTTTCAGCAAGCCGACGAAAAACTGGAGGAGATTGTTTCTATAAATGATCAGTGGTACATAGCAGCAATAAACGACGAGTCGCAGAGCTATGACGAAGTGGTTGAAAGACTTGAGAGAGACGGACGAGAACCATCAAACTGATAGTGGTGAATTACACCTACTGTAACAATTTTAGTCGCTACGGCAATCTCTCACATTGACTCATACATACATATAGCTGAAACATGTATAAAATTCTTGAAAACCTTGCTACTGAGGGTCTTGGACAGCCAAGTGAACTTTCAGCTTATGTGAATTGTGAAATAGGCTTCATAGATGATTATCGAATAATAGATGTAAGAGTATTGCCTGAATTTGATATGCCATCTTCATTTGAATATAAACTCAATATCATGCGAGTTGCTAGTTATTTAGGACTAGGCGAGAAAGTAGTGATATGTTGTAGTCATGGAATGAACAGAAGTAATGCTATAGCACTAGGTGTATTAGTACAACACTTCAAAATGGATTTTTTCAAGGCATGGGAACTAATACTATTAAGAGTGCCAGTATGCACAATCATATCTACAAATATTATAGCTTTAACGGATTTGTTTAAGGTTAAATTTCCGTGACCTTTTTTTCGATACAAATGTCCATGATATAAACACATGAACTTGGTAGTGGATAAAAAGTCATACATTATAGAGTATTAGATACAAGTAGACTTCACATTAATCTAACCAAAGAAAATGTGGTGATCCACGATCGTAGGTTTTTAATACGGATCATATCTATTTATAGAAGCAAAAAATTGTCATTCTTCCGATCAAGCTTCAATTTTGTCCCTTTTCTTAAATACAAGTAACCCAACTAAAACGCCGCCAACTCCAAGTAACATACCAAGTGGCAGATAATAAATAGGAGAATCAGAAGGCTTTCCCCAAAGTGCTTCAAATGAGAGATTGCCAGAGTATGCATTAAGAGGAGAACTTGGGTCATCTTTTCCATAAATTGCAATAGAACCGAGTTTGAAACCATTCACAGCTAATCTATCCACTAGTACTTTTGTGCCACTATTAATTGATAAGCCTTGGTTGCTATCGTATCCAATATTTATCAAATCAGTTGGTGACCAACCATCAACTCCGGTTTTATCATATATCCTGATATAGCCGGCTTCCGCCGTATTTACAGCTGCCCAAAACCTGTGAGACGCAGTTTCGCCATACATTCCAATTTCAATAAACTTATCACTTGGAGTAGGTTCCTGCAACTTTACTACAACCTTTGCATCTGGCCTATATGCGTAGGATAGATTATTTTGTATATTCAGAATCCAGCTTTCAGATATTGGTTTCGCAAAAGTATAAACAAATGGATGTGTTCTATCACCATTAGCTGCAGTATATGGCATAATAAATCGTTCAGTATGCATTGTCTTGACTACATGATAGCTACTTTGAGCAAAGGCTAATTCCGGCACATATGATATCACTAAGGCCACTATAATAAGAAATAATGGTAACATTAACATCATATTATCAATGCTATCGATGGCTTTCGATATCATGCAATAACTTTTACAATTTGGCAATATAAAGCCTAACCTGATTTTTTGTATAGAAATACGCAAAATCCATATTAGTTAGCGTACTTCCTCCCGAAGCATAAATCGACATATATAGTCTACAGTTGACAGAATTGTTTACCTGCTTTGAACTAGCGGCAATTATTAGAGTGGTTTTTAGTTTGGTTTTGTTGTTGCATCTTGTTGATGTGTGCTGCATTGACGGTGATACTTCGAAGAATAGGAATCCTTCCGACTGCGAGGACCGCTGCCTCTACTAAGAGCCGTATTTCATTTCCACCTTGAAGACACTCTAGACTTTTAGTTGTGAAGTAATAATGTGAATAGCTTGTGATTCCCTAATTCAGTTGACTTAGAATAGATCCTGTTTGTAAAAAATGGTTAGATTTGATTGGATATCTT
>JASHSN010000480.1 GCA_030038695.1 Nitrososphaeraceae archaeon | reverse complement strand
ATTCTTGGTATGGTGTGGCGTATCCTCGAATAAACTCAAGAAATTACGGTCCTACTTATCATTATTTACATTTTGTTCAGACGTAAATAGACGTCCGGACTGAGTGTCATACATGTATGACCCAGTATCAAGACACACATATGCGAACTACCAGTTGTCAACTAGTAGCCAGCTCCAGATAGTTTACCGGCAGCCAGCCAAATCAAAGCACCAGGCGCTAAGGAAATACTCTCATCTGATAGGTTCTACTCGAAAAAAGAATCGCCTGGTTTAAATGGATTATCAGAGGACACATCCTCTCGGGTATTAGTTGACAAAATGATCTTCAGTTCATCAATGTCGGAACGATTGATGAGACGTAGCAGGAATAGAGCAGGAGTACATATATGAATAGGTTTTCGGATGATGGAATTATGGTTTACAAATACATAGATATAGTAGGAACTTCAAATACTGTCATTACGGACGCAATAAACAATGCGTTTGAAGAAGCTTCAAAAACTGTCAAGAATATAAAATGGGGAGAACTTGGGCGCGTCACTTTTAGAGTTGAAGAAGGAAAAAAAATAGAATATCAAGCAGAGGTAAGGATTGGTTTTGAAGTTATAAGAAACAAGGAAAATTAGTCAACCCATTGGACGAATGTTGCGTGCATTACACTTTCTTATCTCTAATTTTGGGGTTTGTCTACCTATCTTCATCACACCCGTATCGGTACTTGGAAAATTTTGGAGTTGTATCAAGGGAGAATTGATTCTAATGACGTAGCGTTCCGTACTGATGGTGGTCGTGCCTGTAGCATTAGATTCAAATTCATTATTTGGCCATGTCTGTTGACAGTTAACACCACATTATCCCCAACTGATTTATGTAAATCGATGTAACTGATGAGATCATCCATATTTCTCAAATAACGTCCATCAACTCCTGTTATAATATCACCTACTTGTTGAGTATTAGAAGAGTTGTTTTGTGTTATCCCCTGTAGGCCTGCCTTTTCTGCAGGACTTCGACTTTGAATTGAAGCAACTACCACGCCTTTGGAGTTCCTTGGCAACCCTGCACCCTGTGCTATATCTGGGGTTATGCCGGCACCAACAATTCCTATCCACGGATGATTGTAAATTCCAGTCTTAATTATTGTTGGAATTTCCTTGATTATCATATTTGATGGAACTGCAAAACCTATTCCGGAGAATTCACCAGTAGCAGAATTAATTGCGGTATTTATTCCTACTACCTGCCCTAGCATATTCAGCAATGGACCACCCGAATTACCAGGATTAATTGCGGCATCTGTCTGAATTGCACCAGGTGTAGAAAACCCTGTGTCAGGATTTGGCAGTAGACGTCCCGTTTGACTAACAATACCGGTTGTCATCGTATCACTAAGCCCAAACGGATTACCTATAGCTATTACTTGTTGTCCTACTTGCAGAGAAGAAGAATTTACAATAGGCAAAGGAACAAGATTTTCAGATGAGAAATTATCTGTAATTTGTAATACTGCAATATCAGTCGAAGGATCTTTTCCTATTACTTTTGCTCTATATGTGTTTCCATCAACAAATGTTACATCCGCAGTACTAGCTCCATCAATTACATGGCTATTGGTGATTATGTGCCCTTGCTTACCATACACAAAGCCAGAACCCAATCTTGTAGATTTGTTGCTTAACGGAACACCATTTATTATAATTTGCAAATTCGGATTTGGTGTTTTAGCCGTGATTTGAACAACAGAATTCTCTACTTGCTTGAAGATAGTAGTAAGGCTCGGATTCTGATCGCTAGTAGTTGAAGACGATAAATCTACCTTCTTAAATGAATTGCGAATCGTATCAGAAAAAGTTTGTTGACTGACAGGCAATAATTGTTGGTCCGGATTTTTTTCATATAATCTAGCGCTAGTGTCTACAATACCTTTATAGCTCTGCCCAACAAATAAGAGACATGCGAGCAAGAACGAAGGGAGCAGTATTAACAAAGACTGACGAAAGTTCAAGAATAAATGATGCCGCAAAGGGTTTAAAAAATGTTATAGAGGCTGGTCGAATAAATGATGTTACAAAAGGTCTAACCCTTTATACTTTAATCGTCTCAATGAATTATCTTCAAAGCAAAGCTCTGTAATATGCGATTATGTATTTGCTCTAAAAAGTGAGATAAAACTATCTAGCGGTTACAGACGAAATATTCTTAACACATTGATTGCTTTATCAAGAATTGGCAATAAAAGAGTTCAAGGACTTTACACGAGCTGATGTCATAGCATTTATGAATCGATTTAGAAAAGAGACTCATCTACACATAAATGGATTGGTACTTATAATTCGAATCTAATTCATGTCATTAAATTCTTTAAATGGTTATATGCTCCTAACATTGAACCTACCAAAAGACCCAAACCTGAAGTAGTACAGAACTTTCCCAAATTGAGACGCCTAGAAATATCTGATTATGAACCTTCAGATATATGGAATGCTGAGGACAACCTTATCTTTTTAAAATATTGCCCAAAGTCTTGACCAACCAAAGTTCAAGAGCCGTCAACATATTACAATATAAGACATGTCCTAGTTGTCGAGAACCTAACAAGCCTGATGCGCAATTCTGTTTCAACTGTAATTTTGTGATGTGCTTCGAGGTCTATCAGAAGGGTAGGGAAGAGAGGGAGAAGAAGGACCAGGAGATTTTAGAGTTAAAGGAGCAGATGTCGAAAATGCAACAGGATTTCAAGTCATATGATAAAAGGGTGGGAGAGGTGCTTGAGAAGGTTGGAGATCATTTTAAGTGGCAGCATAAAAATGAGGAAATGCGAAGAAATGTATGATACTTTGGACAGATTATCGCCTGGTTGGAAAGAACCTTATTGGGAGAGATTGCGTCGGCCTCTTACTGAAGAGGAGCGGATAAAAGTGAAGTCGTTCCTGAACCAGTTAGAAAATGCTCCTGATACTGACAATACTGAGGACGCTGATTAATTGAGATTTAATTTCCTAGAGATAGATAAATCGAATTAAAGCACCAGTAGCTGTCGCTATTGCTACTACCACTATTACCTTCTCCTTAGGATTCTCTCAATCGATCGTACAATGAAAAATTTCAATCATTATTAAATAATTAAAGATATCAGAAGCGATGTACGGTGATAACAATCCCAAGCACAGGCCTAACAATACTGAGTACAAGGCTAGCTTTAAAGTTTTCTTTTAAAGCTACAGTCCGCACACTCTTAAATCTTCAAAATACAATGTGGCATCATCCCAGTGAGGTAGACACTCTTTGTCCCGCTTGTCAGCTGTGGTAGCACGTGTCTCAATCACTCAAAACGTCGAAGCAGAGCTTCCTTCTTGCCGGTGAATGAACACTTAAACGGTGTCCTCGTTCGTCTACACTATCTCAGTATCTGGCGCAACCCAAATACGTGGGCCATTGCATGGCGAGCCCAAATTGATACGTGCCTCGTATGTACTCTCTTAGAAGTTCAATCATATCATCGTCAGAAATCCACCCTTGCTCTTTATACTTATCAATTAATGCATTGCATTTCGTACTAGTCTTCCACACTAATACTTCAGATATTATGCGTTTAGTTAGCATATCTTGATGAAGTCTCTGAGATCTATGATATTCTGTCTCAACGACAGCTGGGTGAAAGCCGTATGCAGCAATTATTTCATCAGGTTTTTTCCCTGCGATGATATCAGTATATAATTTTTTCATACCCTCTGAGTCAATTGGAGGAATATTAAGGAGCTCTTGGTACTCTAGACTTGCCGTCTTCTTTTGGGTAGCAGCTGCTGAGGTAACTAATAGGGTCCTGTCACTGCGTTCTACTCGATGCCTTACGAGAAGTCCGCTTCTCCTCAAGGTGCTCTTCTCCTTCCACACGTTTGGAATAGTTGTCTGGACGATCCTTGCAATGTCCTCATCGGTATATTGGCCGTCGGAAATTAACTCGTGTATGCGCTCTTTCTTAGTCGGTCTGTGACTAGGTAAGCTGGCTGTCATAGCTATGGTAAGTGAGTATGGTAATGGTAAGTAATAAACTTAGCTATTTGGCTTTATAGTAAGCCTAATCTTACTTACCTCTTTACTTTACTAGTTGCAAATTGTAATGCCATATTGTTAAGTGCGCCTACTGCCTGTCCCGCAACACTTGTGATGGACTCACAAAAGGACCCAAGTCTATTAAATTCAGAATAGACATTCATTTGGGACCACACTGGTATCAATGCCGCCCGCAGACAGAGATGGTGACCCCGTAGTATTCGAATATGACCCTGTCTTACATATCTATTATCGTGGGTACCATGGGATAATTTTTGATATATATTGGAATAAGCAGTCCAAGATTTTTGGCTTCTATCAATTGAATTGTCTTGGCGGATTAACTCAGGCCGCAAATGACCCGCTTATAAATGGGGGATCTGTGATGTATTTTTGGATAAGCAGTCAGACATTGCATATAATATGATATTTTTTTACACTCTTTTGTTCTGATAGCATCTACCTCAATAATGTTCTGAAAGTATTTATACTAACCGCTCCCGTCACGCAACAATAACGCCCCCTTATACAAGGCGCATTGAGGAAACCCTAGTTTGCAACAGAATTTGTGATTGTTAAAGATTTATAAATCGCTAGCGATATTACTAGTGATATGGCGTCTAATTGGTTAAATAAAGTGGGCAGTGTTATTCCTAGAGGTTTTTCACGACATTACGTCCTAACTTCAATTAGGGAAGCACCTATGTCAGGTAAAGAAATTATTGACAAGGCGATATCTGAAAGTGGAGGTATCTGGAAACCCTCTCCCGGTTTGATATATCCTTTGTTGGGAGATTGATTGAAGAAGGTCTAATCGACGAGATGGATGATGGTAGATACAAGATAACGATGAAGGGTCTTGATATGATTAAGGACCTAGAATCGGTACACAATGTATTCCAAAAACAATTTGAAGTACTACTTCGAGTTGGTAGTCGCGGTGGGTTCATGACGTTAGATTTGCTTGATAGAATTACTAACATAGGAAGTGCTCTGAGTTCAAACCTTGACAAAATGACAGAAGAAGAACGAAAAAGGTATAAGCACTTTTTGAAGACCGAATTAAGAAAGGTAGATCAAAAACAAACTCAAGAAGAAAGTAATAATATTAACAAAAAGGGTGAATAGGCCCAATCAAACTGGAGTTGATCATTGTTGTTTGACAGATTAAGAAGTTGGAA
>JASHSN010000479.1 GCA_030038695.1 Nitrososphaeraceae archaeon | reverse complement strand
ATGATCAAGTGCGGAGAAATGAAAGAGCTTTTCCATCCCTACGCCGTGAATCCTAGTATGAATTGACCAAGGTCATTCAACTGCGGAAGAAGAGATGGCAGAGAGCAAAAAAAAGATTAAAGAAATTATGACCCCGAAAGACAAACTTATTGTGATCGATCCGGACACGACGATCGGGAAAGCTTGGAATATTATTGACACATCTGGAGAGAATAGCATTCTTGTTGGCAATGACAACAAAAACCCAGAAAAGTTGCTTCAGATCTCAAACATCGCAGGCTTGGATCGTAAAGAACACGTAACTAAGATCTTTAAGAATTTAGAAGACGTACATAAAATAGACTCAGAAGATTACGTGGATGATACTATAGACAACTTATCTAAATATTGCTTGACTGTCGTATTGGAAAACAACCAACCCGTTGGTGTATTAAAGCCTGCGGATATAATCAAATATTGGCGTAGCGTGATTTAATTATCGCCATATCTTGTTCCGTACTTGGTGGTAGTTGACGCATCAGATGTATTATATCGCCGTGGTTGTCTGTGAATTCCACATGGTTCGGCGCACGCAGGTGGCCGGTGACCCAGCAAAAGCAAACCCGCCACCAACTAGACTTATGGCTGCATATATGTACTCCAAAACGCACGCGAAAGACAAATCGGGTAATAGCGTTACCGTTAGATTGGAAAAACTTCTTGTTATGTTGTTAGTAAAAGAAGGGCTGTATAAGGTAACATTAGGGTTGCTAAAGCAACTATCTGATCGTGATTATGTCTTGAGTGTTAAAGGATCATACTATTACGCATAAGATATGTATGAGCGTACATATCTGTTCCTACTCTTTGCAGTAGCTGTAATCATGCCAAGACTTGGCGAGTGACCTCAGCTGAAACATTTAAGTACAATAATGCTATAAGCTAGAAAATACTATAACAAGCATTTTCTTTGTCTAAATTTGAGACCAACAGCTTGGGAGCACTAAGATATCCGTTCTCTTATTTTTCATTTCAAAGTTCATAATTCTGAAGATGAAAATGCAGTTAATCGTTCATTCTAGAAAAAGAGAACGAACATAGGGTTAAAATATTTGATGTTCTGGGAAAACATTCATGGTTTCTATGAACTTGCCTAAAAATAATACGATAACAGCAGTCGTATTGTCTTTAATTCTAACACTAGCGATCACAGCAATTTCAAATCCACAGATGCTGTACGCTAAAAATGTTATGTTACCACCTTCCTCACTCGGTAATGCGTCTAAGGTATTCAATATCTACAACACGAATGTCCTAGGTTTTAACGAGACTAAGGGCATACATCAAGCAGGGTTGGAAAGCGACCAATTTTCACTACAAACTATAATAGTCAATCAAGGCGACAGGGTTGTTATACATTTCTACAACATGGAAGCTCCAACTGGGGACAGGCATTCATTTACAATGGCCTTTTACAATGGTCCGCATGCACCTTACAACGTAGATATTGATGTTGCACCTGGTCAAAACGGAACAGCCGCATTCGTAGCAAATCAGCCCGGTATTTATCTATATGCTTGTAAATATCATTATCCATCAATGGTAGGGCAATTAGTTGTCCTGCCACATGATTAATATTGGCAGCACCCACCTCATTGAGGCTAATTACAATGAATAAGATTGGATAGCAATGACGATTTTGCCGTACTGCGAGTTCAACTGTCATTTCTTTTGGATCTCAAAACCTCCTAAGAAATAAAAAAGAAAAAATGGATGTACCACTACATTAACAGCTTTAGGGATTAGGCAATACATTAAAGTACACCTGTTTTAGTTGAGTCGCTCTTTCACCAAGTACATTGTTGTATACTTAGGTTAACATTCTGTTCCTGCTGCATAATGTGTCGGAAATACACTCCAGATCAAACTCTTTATTCGTATTAATTGGTAATTCGTCTATGCCAAAAAAAGATGGACCCGCTATTCCTATCGGCAGGATTGTAGACAAAAGAGTTTGTGCCATGTTTGGACTAGTTATTGCAGCCGGATTCAACCTATTGATACCAAGTGCAGATTGAAGTCCTGGGAACACATTTACAGTCAAATCCCATATAGGAATATCACCAGTATTTCTTACTGCGAGCCTTAGATCCATCATTGTTAGGAAATTAGCTAATTATGATTTTGAATTCAAAACTATTACATAAGTCCCATTTGCCATATTGGAACGCGTTATCACAAATATCGTTCATACACTCACATAACTACGCACCTTCTACATTGAAAGTATTGCTAAGTAGATAGAGTCAAATATCGTACAAATATTGTCTTATTATGTTCTCAAATGTGGGTTATTGGTAGTAGTAGTCTTTCGCTTACTCCTCTTGCATTTGTTTTGTTCATATCCTGCATGATTCTCCTGATTGCTATTAGTACTGTGAAATCGGGGTTTAGTAGTTTAGTACCGGGAGTTGATGATATGTCTAAAGCAGTAAGTTTGCCGGCTGCTGGTTTACATACTAAACCCAAACTGGGCCAGATAACATTTCATATTCAAGAATACAGCATACCTGGGAATGTCAGTGAACCTCTATATCCTCTTTATGATAATAACAGGAATCTGGTATGGGTAGGAGATACTGCGGTGGATAGCAGTAGGATTTTAGAATTTAATTTAACCTCAGACAGGTTCATAGAACATAAGCTTAATGGAACTAGTATTGTAACTGTCATGGCTTTTGATCATGATAACAA
>JASHSN010000478.1 GCA_030038695.1 Nitrososphaeraceae archaeon | reverse complement strand
CAGGTATTATGACCCTGAGGAATCAAGTTTCAATCGAACTATTCTGTGCTCATTTGGGTTCTTTTCCAAATGACGATGTTTCTTCTGACGGATATTTGACGTGTATTTGACGTTGGTGTCATGATCTGATCTAAGGATCGTTTTTTAAGGGATGGCGTACTCTAAAGTCCCTACAATAATCTGCTTATGGTAGATATATGCTAGCATAGCCCTATTGTCACTCCAAAAAAATAGACGCATTAAATGATATAATTGAAAAGTTATGGACATATATGCACGGGTGGTTTCGATGCATGCGAATTCTTGCTAGGTGACACTGTGTCGCGACAGATATAGGCAGTGTCTTAACATGGAAGATGTAGAAAAAAATAGATTTCGAACGGTAGCGATGATAATCTACAATGTCCTTCTTATCTTTCCATACCAAATGATAATTTAACACATACTCGATACTCTTAAATCTTGCCCATCTTGCTATCCACCTTCGCCGTCATATCTGTAACTTCAATTCCACGTATTCCATGAATAGTCTTGATTGCTTCATTTAACGCGACCAGTCGGTTTTGCTGTTGGATTGATGCCCTCTCTCAAGCTTCACGGTCTCTACTGTCTCATTACTACTCAAACCGACTGTTGTAGTATATATGTATTACATTGCTGAGATGCCGGCCTCTATAGTAGTACCTTGCCACTACTTACTACTGACGTTCTAATGCATTTCTATTCCATTTACCACAAGTTGCCGCTGCTTCATAGCTGCTTTGCAGGAAAGCCATTAAGACATCATCAGGAGAATCTGCTGTACGGACTACATCGTAAGGTAGCAAGAATTCTCCCATCTGCATCTGGCAGAATGCCTCCTTAGGTTGTATGGGGTACTGCTTGAAACCCTGAGGCTCAGGATAGGAATAAGCATAGAAAGCAGGTTCATTAACGGCTCCACCACCAGGCCAGAAACCACAACTACTTACCTCATGAGAATAGGCTTCTATCATAACATAACGTGCAACGTAAGGTGCGCCAGGATGTGTGGGTGCAGGACGTCCTGAGAAGCGAGTAACGGCAAAATCAAAAGACCCCCAGAAAAAATGTACCGGGCTCACTTTGCCAATGAACCGAGAGCGAAACTCTGAAAACACGCGATTTGTCTGTGCCAAAATGCGCCAGAATCTTTGCACATATTCGGGATCATAAGATTTATGTTTATTATCTCGTTCAAATGGAGTTCGTTCTGGGATCTCTACTGGAGTAGTCCAAATAGCTACAGATATTCCAAGTGATCTTAGGGTTGCCATAACTTCTTGATAAAACTCAGCTACTGAACACGGTCGAAGAGCGATTCTCTTGGTAGGATTGTCAGCTGTTTCAAATAGCATGAGATGGGAAATGAAATCAAACTCTATCTCTAAGAGTCGGTTATTGTAATACATTGCGTAGGTTGTGAGGCCATGAGGTGTAACATGGAGAGTACAATTCCACCAATGATTCACTTGAGGAGTAAGTGCTAGCTTAATCTTTCCAATGATTTGAGTCCACCTATGCAGAGTATCGCAGGTATCTTTCCATTCTGCTAACGGAAGCTCCGGCCATGCGTTTGTACTTCTAACCGTTATCATGAATTTCCTCCTCCATTTCCATGCGTCGATGTTTGAACATCATATATCATATTTGCATGTGAGTCAAGTATAAGACTATGGATAGAAATAATTAACTCTGGAGATTATTTGTACCATGTTAACTATTGTTGGAAGTAATTAACTCTGGAGATTGTGTAAAGATACCAGATGGTAGAATAGCCCGAGTAAGGGATAATAATGTATCTAAAAATGAGTACAGAGTACGCGTAAGAAGGAAAAACAGCAAAAATCATCAATTTCTCAATTTTGCTAAAAAAGAACTTACTAAAGTGCAGTGCCCAAAAGGTTGGATGAGTCCAGAGGGTTATAACCGCTATCTTAAAGTAACTCTTGCTAAAATGAATAAGAAAATGAAGTAAATTTCACAACAACCCGGCAGCCGCTAAAGATCGGAGAGATAGTTACAAAGTGAATCCTGATGTGATAGCTCATTATATCCTGCAGTCAACAATTAACAGACGTCTGTTAGTAGTTCCTACAAGCGTGTTATATCTATTTTAGATTTAGAAGAGATCAAATATGGTCATGTTATAAAGCATGCCATCTATTATATATATACAAGTTTTGTTAATGAAACTGGGATACCATGTCACCTACACGGGTAATGGTGTAAGAATCAGTTATTTATAGAATTTTGAGAACATCCTATCGCCTAAGACTTTTATAGAAACAACCACTAAGGCGTAGGAGGATAAGCAATTACAAGAATGGGAGGTAGAATCAAGAGGCGGTGGACTCTGTGTAGGGGGAGGAGATTAACTATTCTTTTAAATATTTAGTTAGATGGATAGTACTGTATGCCTCCAATGAGTAAAAAATTACAATTAAGTGCTCGAATGAAAATTCGTGATGGTAAACTAGATGAATTCAAGCGACAAGCTGCCATGTGCATCTTGCAGGTAAAAGAAAAGGATCCCGGAACACTTCAATATGATTGGTTTCTAAATAGTGACAAAACCGAGTGCGAAGTTCGTGAAGCCTATGAAAGCTCTGAGGCCCTATTAGCCCATATGTCTAACCTTCGTGAACCTCTGGGTATACTTTTTGAGCAATACGCCACAGATCATTCCGTGGTCCTTTATGGCGATCCATCGCCTGAGCTTATACAAACAGCTAAAACTAGAGGAGTGGAAGTAAGGACCTATTCCTTTCTCCAGGGACTTGATTAGATGCCATGTTGTTGTATATACAATAACCTTGCCTTGAAAAGCCTTGCTTATTTTTTCTTTTCTCGTAGCTTTATATCTAGAGATTATCCTTAGAAACTATCAGTTCGAAAAACCTGTTCCACTCGTGCCTAAAAATTAAAGCTTGAACCGCAATTAGGTTTTTAATAGGCTTGTGAAAAATTGATCTGGCCAATATAATATTGTTAATAAACCTCTCTAGGATTCATCTCTATTGCTTTAACTAACTAGCTATGTATCCATATTGCCAAGATGGGAATCATCTGAGGTCTAGTAAACATAGTATTGATATCAACGAAACCCTAAATCGTGCTCATTTGGGTTCTTTTCCAAATGACGATGTTTCTTCTGACGGATATTTGACGTGTATTTGACGTTGCCGTCATGGTCTCGTCAGCCGCTGAAAAATATACGCTTGTCGCAGCAAAACTATCTGGAGATTGGTACCCTGACTCTCAAGGGAATAGAAAATATGAAGCTGGAAATCATTAGACTCTTTTTTTATTAATTCCATACACTCCTCTCGTAACGTAACGTAGACGCATGCTGGCAGTGGTGGCAACCACTATTTCTCGCTGTGGTTTGGCATTTCTACAGCAGGGCATTATATCCATCCTAACCTCCTCCCCGATTGACACAACCTATAGAAAATTTTTGCAGTGTGTTCATCTATCAAGTTTTATTATTAGTTTGATATCTAGAAGATGTGCGATACAACTGTAACAGATGCGGCAAGCTGATCGGAGATCACAATTATACTGTCCATGTTATCAGACATGCGTTCGAAGATATGAAAGGTTACGAACCTGAAAATGTAATGAAGACAGCCTTCTATGATAAAGGAAATTGAGAGTCGAATTACCAGGGTATTAACTTCATCAGCCTCATCATGCGATGTGGCTCGATGTAACATGACAAATTTCTTAATTTCATCTTCTCAACCGTTTAAATGCGCTTAAAAGAGACTCAATAGCATGTTACATAAGGCTATAAGATGATATTCAACATTGCAGTAGTTATGGGCCCTAGAACCTGGCGATTTCTACAAAATAGACAAGCAAGCAAATAGGAAATGTAATAGTGTAGGTTTTTCTTAGGATATTGAAAATTAACATTATTGGTTGGGAAACAGAGATTGGGTGTATCAGATAAAGATTCGTGGAAGATGTTTAGAGGAAGCGCAATGCGTACAGGAGTATCTGCCTCAAGGATACCTCGCAAACCTTCGCTTTTATGGGTCAAAGAAGTTGGACCAACTGTATCTTCTCCTGTATTTGTAGATGGGACAATATATGTTTCAACTATAACAGGTCGAATCTTTGCATCGAATATATCGGAAAAGGAAATAAAATGGCATTTGTATGTAGGTAGTCCTATTGTCTCGTCACCATTAATTTACAATGGCATTTTAATAGCTGCTACGTATGACTCCTGGATTAAAGATACATCTTTCACAGGGAAAAATTTTCTTCTTGGAATAGATTCAAACTATGGAACACGGATTTGGAACTATGAAATTCCGGGAGGTGTTTTCTCATCTCCTTGTCTGGTTGGCAGTGACGGCATGACAGTAGTCGTCGGCTCAAAAAAAGATTAGATCCTCATCGCCATGTTTATCGTTTGACGATGATCAAAATTCTTCGCTATTCATAGGTACTTACAATGGCGGAATATTTTGTTTGAATCAATCTACTGGAGGGATAAAGTGGAATAAACAGATTTTGAAGCCTGTTATGGCTTCTCCTGCTACAATGAAAGACAAGGTCTTCTTTGCGGCATCGGATAAGAGAATATACTGTTTTCATGTCGACAATGGCTCAAGGATATGGGAATTCGAAACAGAAGATAAAATAT